>CAZLBQ010000102.1:0-14694 GCA_964557745.1 uncultured Anaerolineales bacterium | reverse complement strand
GCGGCCACGCCTACATGCTCACCGACCAGGCGTTGACGGAGCGGCAGCAGGCGGCTCCCCAGCCGGGCGCCTGCCTCAACTGCCACGGCTCGGTCTACACGACGTTCAAGCAGCTGGGCGGGGGCGACATCTTCAAGGGCTTCGACGTGATGAACAAGATGCCCTACGCCGAGGCGGCCAAGACGACCGACCACCCCGTCTCGTGCATCGATTGCCACGACCCGGCGACGATGCAGCTGCGCGTCACGCGGCCCGCCTTTATCATCGGCATGCGGGCGCTGGCGAAGTCGAACGACCCCGTGCCGCAGTTGGAGAGTGTCGAGCGCTGGCGGAGCCAGGGGCGGCAGGGTGACTACGACGTGAACACGATGGCCTCGCGGCAGGAGATGCGGTCCTTCGTCTGCGGCCAGTGCCACGTCGAGTACTACTTCAAGGGGCCGGAGAAGACCCTGGTCTTCCCGTGGCAGAATGGCCTCAAGGTCGACCAGATCATGGCGTACTACGACGAGGTCCAGCAGCGCGACTGGACCCACGCCGACACAGGCGCGTCGGCCCTCAAGGCGCAGCACCCGGAGTTCGAGATGTGGAACCAGGGCATCCATGCCCGCTCCGGCGTGATGTGCGCCGACTGCCACATGCCCTACACCCGCGAGGGCGGCTTGAAGATCAGCGACCACCACGTCCAGTCGCCGCTGCTCAACATCAACCACGCCTGCCAGACGTGCCACCGCTGGTCAGAGACGGAGTTGAAGGCGCGGGTGGAGACGAACCAGGCGCGGAACTTCAACCTGCGCAACGTGGCAATGGACAGCCTGATGGCGCTCATCACCGACCTCAAGACGGCGAAGGCGGCCGGCAAGTCGGACGCCGAGCTGGCGGACGCGCGCAACTACCAGCGCCGCGCCCAGTTCTACCTGGACTTTGTCGAGGCGGAGAACTCGACGGGCTTCCACGCCTCGCAGGAGGCGGCGCGCATCCTGGGCGAGTCTATCAACTACGCGCGGCTGGGCCAGGTCTCGCTGCGCGGCGGCCCGCCCCAGGGCGTGCCGCAAGCTCCCGCCCCCGCGGCGACGCCGGCGAAGTAGAGGATTTTCCCTCCTTCTCCCCCTGCCTGTCCCCCATATGGGGGAGGAGAGGGTCGGCGTGAGGGTCTTAAAGGCGCTCTGCATCTACATATGAAGCCCGAACGTAGAGACGTGACATGTCACGTCTCTACCTCGTTTTACTGCCTGCCTCTACCGGGCTACCTGCACCCTATCCAGGTAGGTGAGCATCGCCGCGCCGGTTTTGATTCCCGCCGTGTTGTGATGCGCCGGTGTAACTAACCACGCTCCTTGAGCGCATAGGCAATCGCCTGCTCCAGGGACATCGCTTCGCCCTCCGCCCAGGCAGTCGCAAAGGCAGGCTCATCCAGATAGGCTCCGGCGGCGGCAATTTTACTGTCATATTCGGCCCGTTCGCGAGGCAAGAGACGGTTATGAACCGCCTTGCGGGCTGCTTCGGCACATCCGAAGAGACGGGCTGCCCTCTCTCGCTGCCCTTGCGCCATGGCGAGTTCGGCCAATGCCTCGAGTGCATGAGGCGCGCAGCGTTTATCGTTTACTTGATGTAGAAGTAGGAGCGCCTCGCTAAACACTTCTTCAGCGGTATCGAGCTTGCCTTCACGCAACTCTAGCCGGCCCAGGTTTTCGAGTTGATGACTGATACCGCCTTTTCGGTCTAGACGCCGATTCAGCGCCAGGGCCTGCTCCGACAGGGCGCGGGCTTGGCTATAGTCGCCTTCTAACCTCAATAGATAGGCCAGGACGCCAAAGGCCCAGGATAGACCCATCTGGTCCCCCAACTCATCCCAGATGGCTAGAGCCTGTTCATAACGTGAGCGAGCCAGGGGCAGGTCACTTCGTCGCATAGCAATATGTCCCAAAGCGTAGAGCATGTAAGCTATGTTGGCCTGATCACCTAACTGGCGGTCGAGAGCCAGAGCCTCCTCGTAACATGTCTGGGCCGTGTCCATGTCGTCCAGGCTGAAGGCCGTGTCGCCGAGACGGTGCAACGCATCCGTGATGGTCTGGAGATCGCCCGTTTCCCGCGCAATCGCCACAGCCTCCTGCGCGCGTAAACGCGCGAGGTCAAACCGATCCTCCCGGTAGGAGCATGCCAACCAGCCAAGCGCCGTCGCCAGACCTTTCTTATCGCCTAACGCCTGGCAAGTGGCTACGGTCGCCTCAAAGAGGGGGATAGCTTCAATATCGAGGTAGGTCAAGGCGGCATAGGCTGCCGCATAGAGCGCCCTGGCGCGCGCTGGTGATAGCAGATGCTGACTATGGGCTAACATCTCGTCCAGCCAGCGCCGCCCCTCCTGACCATACCCCTGTTTGCGCCAGAAAGGCCAGACGGCCGCCGCCAGCCGTAGCCCATAGTCAAGCTGCCCTCGATGTCGCGCCCAGGTAAGGGCCACCCGCAGGTTGTCAACTTCTGGTTGCAGGCGGGCGAGCCACACCCGCTCGGCCTGTACCATCTCCTGCTCGGCCTGCTCGGCCAGGCTCAAGAAGAATTCCGCATGCTGCTGCTGGACTGCCTCTGCCTCGCCGCTTTCCATCAGTTGTTCCAGGGCAAACTCACGAATCGTCTCCAACATGGAGAAACGTAGCTGCGCACCGACTGGCTCGGTTTCCTGAACCAGACTCTTTTCTAGTAACGACTCTAGCCCGTCCAGCACCTCTTCAGGCAACAAACCTGGTGTACCTATTGGCCCCATACACACGGCTTCCGCCGCCGACAGTGTCCAGCCCCCCACGAAGGTCGCTAGCCGTCGAAATAGGGTCTGCTCGGCCGGATCGAGCAAGTCATAGCTCCATGCAATCGTATTCCGGAGTGCCTGATGTCGGGCAGGCAATTCAAGTGTCTTGGTCTTAAGCATCGCTAGTGGGCTATACCCGGCCATACCCTCGAAGCGGTCCAGCATCTCATAGGGCGTCAGGAGCTTGATACGGGCGGCCGCCAATTCGAGCGCCAGGGGGAGGCCGTCCAGGCGGTGGCAAATTGCAGCAATAGTAGATGCGTTGTCTGGCGTTACCACGAAAGGCGGCTTGACACTGTTCGCGCGCTGACTAAAGAGGCGCGCAGCGTCAGCCTGGGCAACGCGGGAGGCATAGACAATCAGGCTGGCCGCGTTCTGGACATGGGACTTACTGGTACGAGGGAGATCGGGCAAGGGCAGAGGTGGGACTGGAAAGACATGCTCGTGAGCCACGCGTAATGCTTCCCGACTGGTGACGAGCATTTTGAGCCTGAGCGCGCCTGCGAGCATCTCTGCCATGACGACGGCGGCGCCCCTGACCTGCTCAAAATTGTCGAGCAACAGGAGAAGTTCCTTCTCGCGAAGAAAGTCCTTCAGCGTGTCGAGGAGCGCCTGCCCCCCAGCCTCCCGCACATGGAGGGCTCGAGCAATAGTCGGCACAACGAGTTGGGGGTCGCGGATGGGAGCCAGATTCACGAAGAAGACGCCATCGGGGAAGTGGGCGAGTTGGTCGGCCGCAACCTGAAGCGCCAACCGCGTTTTGCCTGTACCGCCAGCCCCTGTTAAGGTGATGAGGCGCACGCCAGGGCGTTGGAGGAGGTTCTGAAGAGCAGCCGCTTCCTCCTCGCGACCGATGAAGGGGGTGGCAGGAATAGGGAGGGCGGTAGTGGGGCGCTGGGTCGGGGTGGGTAGGGCGGTAGCCGTTGGATGGGCAAGCGAGAGAGGGGGTAAGTTGCCTTCATCCCGCGCGAAGCGAACAAAGGCGGCGCGGTCGGCAGGAGGAATCTGGAGGGCTTCGGCTAATCGAGAGGCTAGAGTCTTGGACGGGCGTAGCTTGTCCGCCTCGAGCTTGCGGATTGTCTCATAGCTGTAGCCAATCGCCTGAGCCAGTTCAGCCTGGGTTAGCCCTAGCCCAGCTCGCCGCCGCTTGAGCCAACCTCCGAAGGATAGGTCAGACATCGGGGGTTTCTACCTCCTGGAAGACATCTAGACGCCAAATTATACCCGGTTTTATCCCCGAAAAGGGTAGGAAATGAGTCAGCAGATGTGGTTCAATACGGTCACGATAAACATTCGCGCTAACATAGCGACAGGAGGGCTTTATGAATCGCCGGTACTTACTCGTCGTGCTGATTGGACTACTGCCATCTTTTTTCGGCGGCTGCGCCCAACAACCGTCAGGCACCTTGCCTCAAAGCGCGGCGGCAACATCAGCCCCGTTGACCAAGATGCCGCTACAGCCCGGCGGCCAAGTGGGGAACATGGTCCTGACGAAGGGAACGGAGAGCAGCCCGGATACGCCCTGTATTATCCTTCACCCCCCCACTGAGCCTGGAGTTCGCACTGAAACCTGTACAGCGACAGTACGCAGTGGGAGCCTGATTGGAGCGGGTTGGGAAGCGGCTGATCCCAAGATGGTCGCCTCGGCCTGGGAGACAGTGACTATGGAGATGTATGTTGATGAGCAGCCGGTGGACCTGGCCGCTTTCGGCACGCTGGAGAAAGCCGGGGGCAACCGGCGGTTCTGGAATGTGGCGCTCGACAAGCCCACCTCAGGCAAGCATACGTTCCGCTATGTCTTTCACCTGTCGAAACCCTTGGATACGGGCGTTCACCAATTCCCGGCTGGCACGTATGATGTTACTTGGGTGGTCAACTTCCTCGTGCTTCCCTGAGTTGAGCTGTGTCGCAGGCCATGCTGGCAAGACAAGTCAGGGTCGAGCTCAGACCTCTGTTCGCGGCGTCGCTGCGCAGTAGCCTTTACGTAGCGCCAACTTGAGTCGGCTGCCGACTCAAGTTGGCGCTACATGCTAATACAAGTTTTGGTGGGCAGGCTGTTTACGGGATGCTGACGACGATCTTGCCGAACTGGTCGCCGACGTCGAGGCGGCGGTGGGCGGCGGCGGCCTGGGCGAGGGGGAAGACGTGGTCGACGAGGGGGCGCAGGCGGCCCCGCCCGACCAGGTCGAGGACGGTCTGCAACTCGGCGTGCGTGCCCTGGTGCGAGCCAATGATCTGGAGCTCGCGGTTGTAAATCTGCCACAGCTGGGCCTGGACCCACGTACCCGTGTGCGAGCCGACGCCGAGGAAGCGCCCGCCCTTCGTCAGGCTGTTGAGGCTCTTCTGGAACGTCGCCAGGCCGACGTTGTCCTGGACGACATCGACGCCCGCGCCGTCGGTCAGGTCGAGCACGGCCTGGTCGAAGTCGGGCGTCTCACGGTAGTTGATGACCTCGTCCGCGCCTAGCTCGCGCAGCCGCGCCGCCTTCTCGGCGGTGCTGGTGGTGGCGATGACGCGTGCCCCCGCCAGGAGGGCGATCTGCACGCCCGCGCTCGCCACCCCACCCCCCGCGCCGACAACTAGAATCGTCTCGCCCGCCTGGAGCCTCCCCCGCGTGATGAGCAGATGCCAGGCGGTGTTGAAGGCGACCGGGATGGCGGCCGCCTCCTCGTCGCTCAGGCCGTCGGGGAGGGGCAGGGCGTTGGCGGCGGGGACGGCGATGTACTCGGCCAGCGTGCCGTCGATGTGCTCGCCGGGCACGCGGAAGTCAAGGCAGATGTTCTCGCGCCCGCTCCGGCAGTAGCGGCAGCGCCCACAGTTCTGGAGGGGGTCGAGGAGGACGCGCGCGCCGACCTGGCCGGGGGCGCCCGGCCCGAGCGCGGCGATCTCGCCCGCGCCCTCGATGCCCAGAATCATAGGCAGCGACGCGCCGAAGTGCGCCCAGCCCGCGCGGACGGCGATGTCGGCGTGGTTGAGGGCGGCGGCGCGCAACCGCACCAGGACCTGGCCCGGCCCCGGCGCGGGCGTGGGGACGTCGGCGTGTTCGAGGACGTCAGGCCCGCCGTGACGGCGGATGAGAACGGCGCGCATGGGGTTCCTCCATAACAGGACCGACGTGGTGGCGACGCCCGCCAGGGGCTGAAGCCGCCTGGCTAGAGAAGGGAAGCCCAAGGGGCTGAGGTTTAGCCTCCGCAGGAGGCTTCCATCCCTAGCCTGCCCGCTTCAGCGGCAGGCGGGGGCGCGTGGGTTCAGCCGCGCGACGACCACCGCGTCTCTCAACGGTACAGCCAGCAGTTGGCGGTGTGGGCGCGGCCAACCGGAATCTGCGGCGGGTCCTGCTCGCAGACCGGCATGGCGAACGGGCAGCGATTGCGGAAGCGGCAGCCGGGCGGCAGGTTGATGGGCGTCGGGATGGTGTCGCTGATGGTGAGCGACTGAGCGCGGCGGTCCGGCTCCGGCGTCGGCACGGCGGCGATGAGCGCCTGGGTGTAGGGATGGCGCGGGTTCTCGATAATCTCGCGCGTCGGTCCAAGCTCGACAATCTGCCCCAGGTACATGATGGCCGTCACGTCACACATGTACTGGATGAGGGACAGGTCGTGGGAGATGTAGACCGTCGTCAGGCCCAGGCGCTGGCTGGTCTCCTTGATGGTGTTGAGGATACCGGCGCGGATGGACACGTCGAGCATCGACCCTGGCTCGTCGGCGACGAGGAAGATGGGCTTGAGGACAAGGGCGCGGGCCAGGACGACGCGCTGCAACTGGCCGCCGCTGAGTTGGTGCGGGAACTTGTCCAGGTAGGTGTCGGGCGGCTCCAGGTGGACCTGGTGGAGGGCGTCGACGACGCGCCGCCGCCGCTCCGCCGCGTCGCTGACGCCGTGGATGACGAGCGGCTCGCTCAGCGAGCGGGCGATGGTGAAGCGCGGGTTGAGCGCCTCGAACGGGTTCTGGAACATGAGCTGCGCCTTGCGGCGGAAGGCTTTCAGGTCCGGCCCGCCCAGGTCGCGCAGGTTGACGCCGTCAAACACGATGTCGCCGCCCGTCGGCTCCGCCAGCTTGAGCAGCATGCGGGCCGTCGTCGTCTTGCCGCAGCCGCTCTCGCCCGCGATGCCCAGCGACTGGCCGCGTTGCAGGTCAAACGACACGCCGTCCACGGCCTTGAGCACCGCCCCGTCGCCCTCGCGCAGCCGCGTCATCCAGCCGCGCCGCACGGCGTAGTGCTTGCTCAGGTTACGCACGCTGAGGACGACGTCGCCGCCCGGTCGAGAGGCCGCCACGGCCCCGTTCAAGGAACGCGCTGCCATGTCTGGACCTCCTTCGCCTGCTGGCGCAGCATCTCGACTTCCGGCGCGCGGTGGCAGGCGGCGTAGTGGCCGCTCTGGACCTCGACCAGCGGCGGCTCCTCGTGGCGGCAGCGCTCGACGGCGAAGGGGCAGCGGGCGCTGAAGCGGCAGCCGGTCGGCGGGTGGGTCAGGTCGGGCGGGAAGCCCTCGATGGAGATGAGGGTGTCCTTGGGCTGGGCCAGGTTGGGGTAGGCGTTCTGCAGGCCCAGGGTGTAGGGGTGGAACGGGGCGCTGAAGATCTGACGCGTCGCGCCCCGCTCGACAATCTTGCCCGCGTACATCACCGCCACCACGTCGCACGTCTGCGCCACGACGGACATGTCGTGGGTAATCATGATCACCGACAGCGACAGCCGCTCCTGGAGTTGGCGGAGCGTCTCGAGCACCTGGTGCTGGACGATGACGTCGAGGGCCGTCACCGGCTCGTCGGCGATGACCAGAGCCGGGTCGAGGGCCAGCGACATGGCGATGACGGCGCGCTGCTTCATGCCGCCGCTGAACTCGTGGGGGTAGTAGTCGAGGCGGTTGACGTCCAGCCCGACGAGCTTGAAGAGTTCCTTGGCCCGCTCGCGCGCCGCGCCCCGCGACAGCCCGCCGCGGTCCACCAACACCTCGCTCATCTGGTCGCCGACGCGGTACACCGGGTCCAGCGACCCCATCGACGCCTGGGGAATCATCGCCAGTTCGCGCCAGCGCTTCTGGCGCATCTCCTTCTCCGGCAGCTTGACGAGGTCCTGACCCTTGAAGAATACCTGGCCGCCCGCGATGTGGGCGTTGCGGGGCATGACGCGGATGATGGCGCGGCCGGTCGTCGTCTTGCCCGACCCGCTCTCGCCAATCAGGCCGAGGTGTTGGCCTTGCTCCAGGCTAAAGGTCACGCCATCTACGGCGCGGGCAATGCCGCGTCGGGTGTAGTAGTAGCTCTTGAGGTCGACCACGTCGAGCAGCGGCGTCGCGTTGGACATGCTCATCTCGTCTAGACCGACTCGGCGACGCTGACCGCCTCGCGCAGCATGTGCGTGATGCGGTTGCGGTCGCGGAGCAGGCGCGTCGTCAGGAAGTGGGCCTCGTCGCTGTGCGGGTCCAGGCCCGCCAGGGTGGCGACGGGCTGGAGGGCGGGCAGCGGCGGCGTGCCGAGCGCCAGGTCCTGGTCGTACCAGCCGGTCTGGGTGTAGTTGACCGGGATGAGCAGGCGGCCCAGGTGGATCAGCGCCGCGTTCACCCGCTCGGCCTCGGCCCCGGTCGCCCCGGCCGCCCTGGCGTTGAGGCGCGTCGTGGCCGCCCGCAGCCGCTCCAGTTCGCGCGTGACCGGCGTCAGGTCGAAGCGGCCCTGGGCCTTCGCTTGCAGGTCGGCCACCAGGCCCAGCAGCTCGTCGGTCATGCGGGTGTAGTCGAGGGGCAGGACTTCCGACGCCACCAGGCGCAGCGTCGCCTCGGCGGTCATAGCCGTGTCGAGCGCCAGCACCTCGGGGTCGATCTTGTCCACCGTGTCCTCGACGGTGTGCCACCACCACGGCATGCCGGAGATGCCCAGCGACGCCAGGCCGCCCTGGTCCTGCGCCGCGTCGTCCGGGGGGACACGGGAGATGGCCCCGAACAGCGACGGGATGCCGATGCCCCAGAATGACTGGTCGCTGTTGCGGCCCATGCGGGCGATGCGGGGTGTCTGGCTGCTCAGGCCCTGGACGACGTCGGTCGCCAGCCCGGCCAGGTCGCTCATGCTGTGGATGATGTCGTAGGCCGTCGCGCCGCGCGCTCCCGTCGAGTCGACGTTGACGTGGGCCACGCAGCCATCGAAGAGTTCCTGCCAGTGCTGGTCGACGTACCACGTCGAGCCGGCGTAGCGAGCGTGGGAGTGGCCGGACCAGAACAGGCAGCGCACGCCGCGCCGCAACTGGTCGCGCTGCTGGGCCAGCAGGCGCATCGTCTCCAGCATGGTGGCGTTGGCCGAGCCGTTGTCCATCGCCCCGTACTCCCACGAGTCGAGGTGGCCGCTGAGCAGGACGAAGCGGTCCGGCTCGGTCGTCCCGTCCAGCCGACCCTCGACCATGCGCGCCGTCGCCCAGCCGGTCCACGTCTCGGTCGCCAGGTGAACCTGTTGCGGTCCCTGGGCCAGCAGCGCCTGGAGGCGGTCGCCGTCGGCGCGCGTCACCGAGGTCGAGGGAATCTTGGGCAGCCGCCACGCCGTCTCCGGCGTCGGCGTCCCCCACACTGTCGAGACGATCATGAAGTGCAGGCGCTGGCCGCTGATGAAGACGATGCCCGCCGCGCCCGCCTGCTCGCACGCCCAGGCGACGGGGGGCGTGGCGAGGCCGTCCACCAGGACGACTTTACCGCGCACGTCCTGACCCGCCAGGTCGGCGGGGAAGCCGCGCCCGACGTAGACGAGTTCGCCGGTCAGGCCGCCGGGCGGCGTCGAGGGGGCGAAGCTGTGGGTGTAGGCGGCGCACGTCACGTCGCGGCCGACGATGGACACGCTGGCCGAGCGGGGCAGGCTGACGAGAATCTCGGCCTCGTGGACGCGGGTCGGGACGCCGTAGGACTCGAGGGTCTGCCGGACGTAGTCGGCGGCCTCCCACTCGGCGGGCTGGGCCGACAGGCGGATCCACTGGGCGATGGCGGCGGTGTTGCGCATCAACTCGTCGCGGTCGACGCGGTCGTGCAGGGTGGTGGGGGATGAAACGGTCACTGATGTCCTCCAGGGCGTCTTAACGTTCCCGCAGGCGTGGGAAGAGGATTTCCTCGTAGCCGCGCCCGATGAAGAAGCCGGCCATGACGGTGAGCATGATGCACACGCCGGGCGGGATGATCCAGTTGTACGCGCCGCGCGACATGGCCTGCGAGATGTAGGCGTCCTGCAGCATGAAGCCCCAGCTAATCACGTTGGGGTCGCCGAAGCCCAGGAAGCTGATGGCGGCCTCGGTGAGGATGGCCCAGCCGATGGCGAGCGAGCCGTACAGGAACGACAGCGGCAGGATGTTGGGCGCGATGTACATGAACATGATGCGGGCATTGCTGGCGCCTGAGATGCGCGCCGCGTCGACAAAGGCCCGCTCGCGCAGGGTAAGCACCTGGGAGCGGATGACGCGCGCCGTGTCGCGCCAGAGCAGCAGCGCCATGGCCAGGATGATGTTGCGCAGGCCGGGCCGCAGGAAGCCGACCAGGACGATGACGAACGGCTCGAAGGGGATGCCGAAGGCGACGTCGGTCAGGCGCATGAGGAGCGTGTCGGTGCGGCCGCCGAGGTAGCCCGCCACCAGCCCGACCAGCGTGCCGATGAGGGAGACGAAGAAGGCGGCGGTCAGGCCGACGACCAGGGCCGGCCGCGCGCCGTAGACGAGTTGGGAGAAGATGTCGCGGCCGGCGTTGGTCGTGCCGAGCAGGAAGGGGTAGCCCGGCGGCTGGTTGGCGAGCCAGTTGCCCTGGGCGTCGGCCAGCGTCGCCTGGGGGTTGAAGGGGGCGATGAGCGGCGCGAAGACGGCGACCAGGAAGAAGAACACATAGATGATCACGCCGCTGAAGGCGAACTTGTCGCGCGTCAGGAGCCGCCAGGCGTCGCGGACGCGGACGAAACGGGGCGTCGCGGCGGCCTGGGGTTGGGCGTAGGTGGCGTCGGCCATCGTTAGCTCCTTCCGACACGCGGGTCAAGCCAGCCGTAGAGCAAGTCGGCGATGAGGTTCATGACGACGATGACGACGGCGATGACGAAGAACGCGCCCTGGGCCAGCGGGTAGTCGCTGGCGGCGACGGCGCGGACAAGCATGCGCCCCAGGCCGGGCCACGAGAAGACGGTCTCGATAAGGACGTTGCCGCCGATGGCGTAGCCGACGCCGAGGGCCATCGCGGTCACGACGGGCAGCAGGGCGTTGCGGGCGGCGTGGCGCATCATGACCGTCCACTCGGACAGGCCCTTCATGCGGGCCATGGTGACAAAGTCCTCTTCCATGACGTCGAGCATGTTGGAGCGCATGAGGAGCGAGGGCAGGCCCTGGAGATAGATCGCCAGCGTCAGCGCGGGCAGCGCCAGGTGCCGCCAGAAGTCAGGCGAGATCAGCTTCTCGAACTCGTTGTTGTAGATGACGCCAGGGCTGGTCGCACCGGACGACGGGAACCAGCCCAGGCCGAATGAGAAGATGGACAGGGCGAGCATGCCGACCCAGAACTGGGGCGCGGCGCGTGTCATGAGCACGCCCACCAGCCCCGCCGTCTCCCAGCGCGTGCCGCGCCGCCACGCCAGCCAGACGCCGTTGACCACGCCGAAGACGTAAGAGATGAGGAGCGCGGTCAGCGTCAGGTACAGCGTGTTGGGGAAGACCTCGCCCAGCAGCCGCGCCACGGGCGTGCGGTAGGCGAACGAGCGGCCCAGTTCCCCCTGCAGCAGGTTGCCCAGGTAGACGACGTACTGAATGTACAGCGGCTGGTCCAGGCCGAACTGCTTGAGCAGCGCCTGCTGCTGGTCGGGCGTAAACGTGGTGTCGATGTACGCGGCCAGCGGGTTGCCCGGCGCCAGCCGGAACAGCAGGAACAGCAGGGTGACAATCACCCACAACACCCCGAGGGTCTGGACCGCACGACGGGCGATATACAGCAGCAGGCCACGGGACATGCGCGCCTCCGAGGGACGACGACAGACGGCGAACCGCCGACGGCCGACCGCGCTGGTGCGTGCGAGGCGGTCAGCCGTCAGCGGTCGGCGGTCGACTAATTGGGCGTCAGCGTCTCAGTCTTGCCCTTAGGGTACATGAGCTTGCCCTGGGCGTTTAGCTCGTACCCGGCGTCCTTGAGGATGCTCTTGGCCTTCTCGATGTCATAGCCCGGCGCGTCCAGCTTGTCCGCGCGCCAGAACTCCAACGCCTGCGAGACGTGCGAGTCGGCCGGGAGGGCGAAGCCCTTGAAGATGTTCTTGGCGATGGCCTCGCGGTTGATGGCGTACGACAGGGCGCGGCGGAAGGCCGGGTCGTTGAACGGCGCGCGGCGCTCGTTGAAGCCAACGAAGCGCATGCCGATCTCCGTCGTCGTGACCATCGTCAGCTTGCTGTCCTTAGTGACGCGGTCCTGGAGCACGGCGTAGTCGCCGGTGTAGTCGGACAAGAAGTTGACCTCACCACTGCCCAGCGCGCCCAGCACGGCCTCGACGTTGGCCGGCTGGCGCAGAATCCAGCGGTTCATCTTGGGCGCGGCCCAGTGGTCCTTGTTGGCCTCCAGCACGATCTCCTCGCCCTTCTTCCAGTTGACGAACTTGAAGGGGCCGGAGCCGATGGGCTTGTCTTCCTGGTACGTCTCGGCGTTGACGTTCTTGGCCTTGAGGTCGTTGAGAATGGGTTCCCAGATGTGCTTCGGGATCAGGTTGACCTTAGCCAGGGAGGCCGTCTCGAACGCCGCCGACGGCTTGGCGAGCTTGAAGCGCAGGGTGGTGTCGTTGACCTTCTCGATGTTGGCGATGCCCGCCACGAACGGCTTGTACATGGGCGCCAGGTCGCCGGCCGGGGACTGGAACGAGAAGATGACATCCTCGGCGGTCACGGGCTTGCCGTCGTGCCACTTCTGGCCCGCGCGCAGCGTCACCTCGACCGTCGTGTTGTCCTTCCACTCCACCTTCTCGGCGGCCCACGGCTGGGGCAGGCCCTTCTCGTCGATGCGCATCAGGCGGTCCCAGACCAGTTCCGTCACCCACGAGTCGACGGCGCCGCTGATGTAGAGCGGGTTGATGGCCTTGACGGTGGCGAAGCCGTTGGTGACCATGTCCTTCTGAGTCCCCTTGGGCGTGGCCTTGATGAAGGTCCAGAAGTTCTTGATGCCGATGCCCTTCTGCTCGACGATGGTGGCCGGGTCCCAGACCTGGTTGTTGTAGACGAAGGCCAGGCGCGGGTAGACGTAGAAGCCGTAGGGCTGGTCCTTGGCGATGAGTTGCTGCGCCTGCTGGATGAGGGCCTTGCGCTTGTCCTTGTCGACCTCGGTGCGCTGGGCCTCGGCGAGCTTGTCATAGTCCGGGTTGTTGTAGCCGACGAAGTTGAAGCCTTTCTCGGCGGTGGACGAGTGGAAGAGGTTGTACACCAACTCGTCGGGGTCGGAGCGCTCGGCGCGGCCCACCATGCGCCACGACGTCATATCCCACTTGTCGCGGTTGTACCACACCACATCGGACTGCTGCTCGTAGGGCATGGCGCGGTGCTCGACGTCGAGACCGAGCTTCTTCAGGTCCTCCGTGACCAGCCGCGTCGTCTCGAACTCCTGGGGGTCAGACGCCTGCGTCTGGCTCAGAAAGACGATCTTGCGGATGACGCGCTTGGCGTCGTCGGCGCTGGCCGCGCCGGCCGCCGGGGCCTGCGCGGGCGCAGAGGTGGCGGCCGCCGGAGCCGCGGCCTTAGGCGCCTCGGTCGGCTTGGCCGCCGGCGCCTGCGTCGGCGCCTGGGTGGGCAGGATTTGCTGCACCTGCGGCGCCTGCTGGGCGCCGCACGCCGCGCTCACCAGCATCATCGCCGTGAGCAGGACCAGAACCAGACTGAGTGAGTATTTGCGGGACACGGTCTCCTCCTTCAGGTGTGTCGTGGCCGTGCCTGGACGCTACCGGGCGCCCAGGTATGTCAACATCGCCGCGCCGGTCTTGATACCCTGGATAAAGCGCCACAGTTCGAGGTTCTCGTTGGGCGCGTGGTTGGCCTCGTCGGGGTTGGCGTAGGGGACGCCGAAGGCCGGGATGCCCAGGAGCTTGGTGAACACGTAGTCGGGCAGGCTGCCGCCCGCCGACGGGATGAGCAGCGGGTCTGCGCCCTGCGCCGCGCGGATGGCCTGGCGGATGGGTTCGGTGTAGGGCGACTCGAGGGGCGTCTTGGACGGCTCCATGCCCGACCCCCGGATCACCTCGACGCCCGGCGCGTGCTTCCGCACGTGGGCCTCGATCTTGGCGAAGCTGTCCTCGACGGTCATGGCCTCGACCAGGCGCATGTCGCACTTGACGAACGCCTCGCTGGGCAGGACAGTCTTGGTCCCCGGCCCCCCATAGCCGCCGTGGAAGCCGTTGACGGTCAGCGTCGGGTAGAACATCAGCCGCTCGAAGTAGGGCCGGTCGAGGGGCTGGTCGAGCTGGGTCAGCTTGAGGTCGGCCATGACCGTCGCCTGCTCTTCGGGCAGGCGGGCTAGCGCCGCGCGCTCCAGGTCGGTCTGGGGCAGGACGCGGTCGTAGATGCCGTCGATGGTGATTTCGCCGCGCTCGTTCTTCATCGTGCTGAGCAGGTGGACCAGGGTCCAGATGGGGTTGGGGGCGACGCCGCCATAGTTGCCGGAGTGCAGGTCGCGGCTTGCGCCGCGCGCTCGCAACTCGAAGGCGACAATACCGCGCACACCAAAGACGATGGTCGACTGGCCGCTCTGGTGGACCGGCCCATCGGAGGTGATGGACAGGTCGGCCTTGAGCAGGTCGCGGTGGCGCTGGATGAAGGACGCGATGTGCGGGCTGGCAACTTCCTCCTCGCCTGCCAGCAGGACTACGACGTTGACCGGCAGTTTGCCGCGCTTCTTGAGCAGCGTCTCCAGGGCTAGAATCTGTGCGAA
>CAZLBQ010000101.1:0-14735 GCA_964557745.1 uncultured Anaerolineales bacterium | reverse complement strand
TTCGTCTTCGCTAAAGGGGCGACGGTCTTTGGGATGATGGAGTTGCCCTGAAGCTGGTTTCTCGTCAATTCGAGGCTCATGCGCGCGCGCTAGGGCAGCGACAAGATAGCGGGGTGCGTCTACCTCAAACGGGGTCGGTGGTGAGATCTGGCGTCAGCTTACCGCTTTCTTGACAAGGTCGCTGATGCGGGCCTCTTCGGTGGGGGTTAGTGCCTTCAGGGCGAAGGAAGTGGGCCACATGGCGCCATCGTCGAGATTGGCCGTATCGTTGAAACCGAGCGTTGCGTAGCGGGCGTTGAACTTCGCGGCGCTTTGGAAGAAGCAGACAATCTTGCCGTCCTTCGCATAGGCAGGCATGCCATACCAGGTTTTTGGCGCGAGGGTGGGCGCGCTGGCTTTAATGATGGCATGGATGCGCTCCGCCATATTGCGGTCCGATTCTGGCATCTCGGCGATCTTGGCCAGTACGTCGCTTTCCCCGTCCGCCCTGCTCTTTTCCGCCTTTAGCTCTTTAGCGCGCTCTTTCATCGCAGCGCGTTCCTCGGCGGTAAATCCCGTGTCTTTCTTCTGGGCCATAGAAACCTCCACGCCTGATGTAGGTTGGTACCCTCACTGTGGTTCGCATGCGAGCAGGCGCGAATTATAGGCGCATGTGCGGCGGCGTCAACTCCCTCTGCCGCGCTCTCCCCCTGTAGCCGACGGCGGCTGGCTAAACCGCCAAGATAAACCCCCTGATTGGTCCATTGTCAGATGACCAGCCAGGGGGTTTACCTGTATGCTGGGCGTGTCGAAACGGAACGCTACGCAGTGAATAGGAGGTTCATCATGTTCACGACCACAAGCCCGATCACAACCCGCGACACTGGCCTCGACGCGACCAGCATACAGGCCTTCGCCGACAGCCTGCAAGGGCAGGTCATTCGCCCCCACGATCCCGACTACGACGCGGCCCGCCGGGTGTGGAACGGCATGATCGACAAGTATCCGGCCCTCATCGCCCGCTGCGCCGCGGTGTCCGACGTGGTCGCCAGCGTCCACTTCGCCCGCAGCCACAACTTGCTGGTGGCCGTCCGGGGCGGGGGGCACAACGTCGCGGGCCACGCCACCTGCGATGGCGGCCTTGTCATCGACCTGTCGCCGATGAAGGCGGTCTGGGTCGATGCGGCGGCGCGCATGGCCCGCGCCCAGGGGGGCGCGACGCTGGCGGATGTGGACCGCGCCACGCAGGCGTATGGCCTGGCCACGCCGCTGGGCGTGGTGTCGGAGACGGGGATCGCCGGGCTGACGCTGGGCGGGGGCCTGGGCTGGCTGCGCAACAAGTATGGCTTGAGTTGCGACAACGTCATCGGCGCGGATGTCGTGACCGCCGACGGGCGTCTGGTGCGGGCCAACGCCACTGAGAACAGTGACCTGTTCTGGGCCATGCGGGGCGGCGGCGGCAACTTCGGCATCGTGACCGCCTTTGAGTACCGCCTGTATCCGGTCGGCCCGGAGGTCATGTTCACGTTCGTCTTCCACCACGGCGCGCGGATGGCGGAGGGCCTGCGCTTCTACCGGGAGTACACGGCGAGCGCGCCGGATGAGGTCAGCAGCCTGGCCTTCTGCGGCCAGATTCCCGCCAACCCGCACTTCCCGACCGCGAGCCACGGCCTGCCGTTCATCGCGTTTGGGGCTATGTACGCGGGCCTGGTGGCCGAGGGCGAGCGCTACTTGCAGCCGCTGCGTGACTTTGGGCAGCCGCTGCTGGACTTCAGCGGCCCCACGCCGTATCTCCAGGCGCAAACTATATTCGACGCCGACTATCCGGCCGGGATGCGCTACTACTGGAAGTCGCTGAACCTGACCAGCCTGCCCGACGAGGCCATCGACACCATCGTCGCGCATGCCTTACAGCAACCGTCCCCGTTGTCGACGGTTGACCTCTGGCACATTGGCGGGCAGATGCGGCGGGTTGGCCCGGACGAGAACGCCTTCCACGGCCGCCAGGCCGCCTTCGTGCTGAACCCCGAGGCCAACTGGACGGACGGCCACGCCGACGCGGCCAATATCGGCTGGGTGCGCACCCTCATCGCGGCCATGGAGCCTTTCTCCGATGGCAGCCGCTACCTGAACTTCCCCGGTCTCCAGGAGGAAGGCGACAAGATGATGCGGGACGCCTACGCGGCGCAGTACGAGCGGCTGGCGCAGGTCAAGGCGAAGTACGATCCGACCAACCTGTTCCGCCTGAACCAGAACATCAAGCCGCAGGCCTGATAGCGGGCGCAAGCACTGGCCCACCCGACCGGCCCCCTCCTGCCCCCTGAGTTGGCAGGGGGAGAGGGGGCCAATCGGATGGCGGACGCGACGAGAGGCGACCATGACCGACGGTGTCGTTTGTCCAGAGTGTGGGGCCAGGTCGCGCACGGGGACGCGCTGCGAAGACCTGTTCCACGCCCTCCTCGCCCAGCACTCCCTGACCGACCGCACGGCCTACAGTCTCGCCATCGCTTGCTACACGCTCCAACACCCGGCGCGCCAGGTTGAGCCGTCCTTAGCGTGGGCCTACTGCCAGGTGATGGCCGCCGTACAGGCTGACTTACCCCTGACGGGTCTCGACGCCCAGACCCGCTCGCGCTTTGACCAGCCTCACGAGCGGACCGCGCCCCGTGGCTTACGGCGGGCGCTGGAGGGGCAGGTGTGGCGCACGACGATTGGCGACCTCGAGCGACTGGCCGGGTCTAGCCAGGGCGAGGCCATCCTGGTCTGGGCGCGCCACGTCAGCGCCGACATCCAGAACAGCCTACCACGAACATAGACGGTGGGGGTGAATCATGCTACAATACGCCCGCGTCGGACGGAGAGCCGTCACGACGATTGGGGGGCGGTCTCTGGATAAGTAGGTACAGGTTGAACCGCGCGATGTTCAAGAGCCTGGCGGTCAGTCCCCATCTCCCCGCGCCGCGCACGACCTTTGTCGGCCGACGCGCCGATCTGGCCGAGATCAACAGTCTGCTGGCGACACCGACGTGCCGCCTGCTGACCCTCGTCGGGCCGGGCGGGATCGGTAAGACACGCCTGGCGCTCGAAGCGGCCGCTAACGCGCCGCCCGCCTATCGGCACGGGGTCCACTTTGTCCCTCTCCAGCCCCTGCGGTCCGCCGACTATCTCGCCTCGGCCATGGCGGAGGCCCTGCACTTGCCCCTCGCGGGTCACGACGATCCCCAGGTTCAGTTACTCACCTATCTGCACGACAAGCATACCTTGCTGGTGCTCGACAACTTCGAGCACCTCCTAGCGGGGGCGGAGCTGCTGGGAGACCTGCTGGCCGCCGCGCCGGGGGTAAAACTCCTAGTCACGTCGCGCGAAGTGCTCCATCTCCAGGAGGAATGGCTCTATCCGGTTCGTGGTCTACCCGTCCCGGAGAGCGAGCACGTTGAGAACGTGGCGGACTACAGCGCGGTCGCCCTGTTCGTGGAACGCGCGCGCCGCCGGCGCCCCGATTTCTCGCCGGCCGATGAGCGCGCCGCTATCGCCCGCATCTGCCGACTGGTCGAGGGGTTGCCGCTGGCCCTGGAGTTGGCTGCGGCCTGGACGAGAACGTTGTCGTGCGAGGCCATCGCGGCGGAGATCGCGAGTAGTCTCGATTTCCTGGCGACGCGGTGGCGCGACGTGCCGGAGCGGCACCGCAGCATGCAGGCCGTGTTTGACCAGACCTGGCAGGCGCTCAGCGAGGAGGAACAGCGCGTCTTTAGCTGCCTGGCCGTGTTTCGCGGCGGCTTTCGGCGCGAGGCGGCGCAGGTGGTCAGCGGGGGCGCCCTACAGACGTTATCCGCCCTGGTGGATAAGTCGCTGCTGCGGCTGGAGGGCGACGGCCGCTATCAAATCCACGAGTTGCTGCGCCAGTACGCGGAAGAGCGCCTGAGAACATCGGACCGCGACGCCGTTCAGACCGCCCACGCCGAGTACTACACCCGCTATCTAGCCGAGCGGCAGGCCGGCCTGCTGGGGCATCGGCAGCGCGAGACGGCAGCGGAGGTCCAGGCCGAACTGGAGAACATCCGGGCCGCCTGGGAGTGGAGCGTGGCGGCGGGCCACGACGCCGCCATCGGCCAGGCCGTCGAGCCGCTGGCGCAATTCTACCAGATGCAGAGCCGCTTCCGCGAAGGCGCGGCGGCCTTCGCGAAGGCCGCCGAGAGGCTGGCGAGCGCGCCGCCAGCCGACGCGCAGGGGCGGGCGCTGGCCGTCGTGCTCGCCGAGTTAGGCTGGCTGTATGTCCGCCTGGGCCGCCTGGCGGAAGCCGAGACGGCGTTGACCCAGTCGGTAGGCCGGCATGAGCGCCTTGGCCTGCCGCCCGTGACAGGCATCGGCACGGACCCACGGCTGGGGCTGGGCTTCGTGGCCTGCGCGCGCGGCGACTACGCCCGGGCGGCCGCCCTGGGGGAGCAGGCGCGTGAGATGAGCGAGCGTCACCCTCAGCCCTGGAACCGCTACGTCGCCGACGACCTGCTGTCGCGGGCCGCGCTGTACCAGGGACAGCTTGAGGTGGCCCTGGCCTACGCGCGGCGGGCCTACGCCGGGACGCAAGCCGCCGGCGACGCCTGGTTCATGGGCTATTGCCTCAACCAGTTGGGAAACGTAGCCTATGCCTTGCAGGACTACGCGGCGGCCCAATCGCACTACGCGGCCAGCTACCGAGTGCGCAAAGACCTGGATGACCCAGAAGGCATGGCGGTGGCGCTCAACCATCTCGGTCAGGTGGCGATGCGACAAGGCCAGGCGGCCGAAGCCGGGCGGGTGTACGAGCAGAGTCGGGCCATCTACGAGCGCATTGGCGATGCGGGCGGGCTGGTGACGTCGCTAACCGGGCTGGGGCACGCGGCGCTGGCTCAGGGGAACGAGCCGGCGGCCCGTCCCGCCTTCGCTCAGGCGCTCCAGATCGCCAGCGAGCGGCAGTTCATGCCCCACACCTTCGCGGCCCTGGTGGCGGTGACCGACTGGCTGCTGAACGCGGGGCGCACGGAGACAGGTCTGGCCGCGCTGGCCCTCCTCCACCACCACCCGGCGGCCGGCCACGAGATCAGAGAGCAAGCGCAACACCTGGCGGAGCGGTTTGGGGTGGCGCTGGCGGTGGACGGCAAGCCGGCGACGCGGCACGACGGAACGCCGCCCAGCCTGGAAACCGTCGTGGCGCGGGTGCAACACGAACTCGTGGCGGCGGAGACGGGCGTCGGCAGCCCGCTGCCGGCGCGACGAGAGGCAGCGCCGACCGCTCAACCCCTCATCGAACCGTTGAGTGACCGCGAGCTTGAGGTGCTGCGCCTCGTCGCCGCCGGCCTGTCCAATCCGCAGATCGCGCAGCAGCTGTTCATCGCCGTCGGCACGGTGAAAGCCCACGTCCACAGCATCTGCGGCAAGCTCAGCGCGGGCAACCGCGTCCAGGCGATCGCCCGCGCGCGTGAACTCGGGCTACTATGATGATCACGTCTCTCAGGGGTGAACCATGAAGAAGAGGGGCATTCTCCACCATCAACTCGCGCAAACCATCGCCGCAATGGGCCACACCGACATGCTGGTCATCAGCGACGCGGGCCTGCCGGTCCCGCCGGGCGTACTCTGTATCGACCTCGCCGTCCAGGCGGGCTTACCGCGCTTCCTGGATGTCGTGACGGCGGTGGCGGGCGAACTGCAGGTGGAACGGCTCATCCTGGCCCAGGAACTGGTGGACCGCGACACCCCGCTGCCCGCTCAGGTCCAGGCCCTCTTTCCCAACGCTGGGACCACGCTGGTGTCCCACGCCGAGTTCAAGGACCTGTGCCGCCAGGCGCGCGCCGTCGTCCGCACCGGCGAGTGTACCCCGTATGCCAACGTTATCCTATGCAGCGGCGTGACGTTCTGAACGCGGCTCGCCCCGACGAGACGCCGATGATCCTGCGCACGAAGCGCCTGCTGCTGCGCGACTTCAGCGCTGACGACTGGCCCGCCGTCCTGGCCTACCAGTCGGACCCGCGCTATCTCCGCTATTATCCCTGGGAGCAGCGCACCCCCGACGACGCGCGCGCCTTTGTCCAGATGTTCCTCGACCAGCAGGCCGAACGGCCCCGCCACCGCTACCAACTCGCCATTACCCTGCCCGACACCGGCGCGCTCATCGGCAACTGTGGCGTCCGCCTGGAGCGTGCCGAGGCCCGCGCGGCGAGCCTGGGTTACGAACTGGCTCCCGCCGCCTGGGGCCAGGGCTACGCCACGGAGGCTGCCCGCGCCATGCTCGCCTTTGGCTTTCGGGCGCTCGGGGCGCACCGTGTCTGGGCGGAGTGCCTGGCGGAGAACGTCGGCTCGGCGCGGGTGCTGGAGAAGCTCGGCCTGCGGCGCGAGGCGCACCTGCGCGACCACGAGTGGTTCAAAGGCCGCTGGTGGGACACCCTCATCTACGCCATCCTGGAAGACGAGTGGCAGTCTGGCCCTGTCTAGGGGCGCCGCACCAGTGGTAGGAAGACCCGCCACGTCGGGCCGGCCACCGTCCACAGCCCCCAGGCGGACGGGGTGGCCGTCACGGTCCTGGTCGCGACATCGACGCGGCCGGTCGGCTCCCTGAGCCACGCCTCGCCATCCCACCGGAAAAGAGCTAACTCGCCCGCGACGGAAGGCAGAGCCTCGGCCGGGTCGTAGCGCACCGTCAGCGTGTAGGGCGCGAGGGGCGCGAGGGGCTGCTTGAGGTCGAGGGCCATGTCTTTG
Source organism: uncultured Anaerolineales bacterium (assembly GCA_964557745.1). Taxonomy (GTDB): domain Bacteria; phylum Chloroflexota; class Anaerolineae; order Epilineales; family JAHCIE01; genus JAHCIE01. The sequence continues at coordinate 8,024 of CAZLBQ010000101.1, read as the reverse complement.
CGCTGTGGCATCGCTTCAAACGCGGCCAGATCGACCGCGTCAGCCTGTTGGTGGCGATGCAGCCACTCCGCGACCAGTTCGCCGTCCTGTTGACCGAGGAACTGGACTTACCCTCCCACCGCGCCCAGGGCTTCTGTGCCGAAGTGCTCAAGCTGAAGCCAACCCTGGGGACATTCGTCGAAGTGTCGGGCGTCGAGCCGACCAACAACGCGGCGGAGCGAGCGTTGCGACCAGCCGTGCTGTGGCGCAAGGGTTCCTTTGGCTCGGACAGCGACGCTGGCTTGCGCTTTGTCGAGCGCATCTTGACCGTCACGGCCATCTGTCGCCAGCGTTCGCGTCCGCTGCTGCCCTTCTTGACCGACGCCGTGTCCGCTCATTGGGCTGGTCAACCTGCCCTCACTTTACTCGCCACCCAGTGAAGGTATTATAGTGTGCAAGATCGATCGGTATTTCCGTAGGGTTATCCCATCTACAATTGTCCTCCTGGAGTAAAGGTGCTATTATCACGTCTCTAATCTAGCGCACCTTCACGCCTCAGTAGCAAGCGGCTTCTGTCATATGAACCAGATCGGATGTCTATGCTTAACCAAGAATACGACGTGCTCATCGTCGGAGCGCGGGTTGGGGGATCAATTGCCGCCTCATTGTTGGGTGACGCAGGCTATCGAGTCCTACTCGTTGATCGCGCCGCCTTCCCAAGCTCGACTCTGTCGACCCACTTCTTCCGCGGTGGCGGGATGGGGACGGTCCTCAAGCGGCTTGGCGTGCTGGAGCAGGTGTTGGAGCTTGGCTGCCCGCCCCTGGTTTGCCAATACAATTATCTGGACGGCGCTGTACAACCGGTGGTTAACCCGCCGCAAACCCCAGGTGAGGTGGGCTATGCTCTCTCGGTTCGCCGAGAACCACTCGATTACATTCTACTTCAGCGAGCCCTCCTGTCGCCCACAGTCCACTTTTTCGGTCAGACACACGTCAAGGAGTTGGTGTGGGAAGGCGAGCGGGTCGTGGGGGCTTATCTGGCGACTGCCGACGGAGACCTCTCGGTGAGAGCTAGAATCGTCGTTGGGGCGGATGGGCGTCACTCTTTCATAGCACGTGCCGTGCATGCACCGATTGAAGAGACAGCGCCGCCGTATCGCGCTATCTATCATTGTTACGTACGCGGCTTCTCAGGCCCGGGCGGCGTCGAACCCAACGGCCCCGAATTCTCCCGCTTTGGGGACGAGAATGCGTATATCTTCCCGAGTGATGATGGCGTAACATGTGTTGCCCTCTCGATCAACTTGGTCGACTTCGCCTGGATGCGGAAGGCGGCGCCGGAGCGGTTTCGCGAGCGACTGGCGCGCCATCGGGGCCTGTGGGATCGCTTCAATGCATCGACTCCCATCGAGAGGTTGCTTGGGTGTGGTCCTGAGCCTAGCTACGTGCGCGTGCCAGTTGGGTGTGGATGGGCGCTCGTCGGGGACGCCAGTATGCATCAGGATGCATGGAGTGGCTTCGGGATGGACATGGCTAGCACCCATGCCACTTTCCTGGCTGAGGCACTGATCGCCTGGTTAGATAATAGAATGTCAGAGAGGGACGCACTTGACTCGTACCACCAACGACGGAATGAACATGGGCTAGCAGTGTATCGCCGCACAACCCAACTGGCGTCAGATTTGCGCCAAATCGTACCCCAATAATCTATGGGACAGGCAGTCAGAGGCCCTCAACCCCGCTTCTCTGATAACCCATATTTTAGGTCGCAAGATGAGGTGCAGCAAAACGTCGTCCATTACTACTTATCTCCGGCCCCCGCGCATTGGACCGATCAGCCCGTCCCCTTGCTACTCTCCACTCCCTGAACGGTTATGGTATTTTTACCGGGCTATCTGCAAGGAAGAGCCGCATGGGCAGTTCTTTGTCTTTGACAACCATCAACCGGAATACACCTTGCAGGAGGGAGCGATGGGCCAGCCGGCGCGGGGCGTGGGGACGGTGTACACGGTGCGGAGCGAGGCGTGGGGCGAGGAAGTCTTTGTCCTGGTCGAGGGCTTGAAGGGGGCTGTTGCCCCGGAGGGCTACCAGCCCGTCAACATCCGGGCGCGCTTCGGTCAGTTCCTCCTGGCCTGCCAGGCGGGCGAGCGGCAGGTGTTCATCGGGCATGGGGGTGAGGAGACGACGTATGAGGTTGTGCGCATCGTGCGGCCCAGCTAGGGCATCACAAGTCGGTCAGACACAGCGGGATAGACGCGGAGAAAGTCCTTCGGATTAGAGGTGTCGAGGAGGACTCTCACTGGCTGGCCTTCGTCAAGAGTGTCGCCAGCCGGCGGCCACGTTCGTCTTGCACGAACTGGGCCAGGTCCTGGACGGCCTCGCCACGAGCCACAAGGAGACCGTCTTGCTCGATCAAGTCGGTCTCCTCGTTCAGTCCACTGTCACCGGCTGGCATGGGGGGCAGGCGGCGGTCCAGTTCCTCCCGCACCACGCGGCGGATGAGTGTCTCGAACTCCTCTGGACTCAAAGCGACGGAAATCTAAGGGGTATGCTTGGTCATCACTTCCTCGTCAAGGTACTGCGCGCCTCGGTGTCCTCAATAGTAAGCGGTTGGTCTGCACTCGTCAAATAGGCGCGTCGGTAATATTTGCCGAATGGCTTCGTCCAACGTATACTTATGTGTCGCCCCCACAGGGGGCGTCGTGTTGTCGGCTGTACCGCCTTCGCGGCACAGGAAGGCGGGAGGGTTGTGTCGCTATGCCCATGTTTGAAAGCCTGACCGACCGCTTGCAGGGTGTCTTCGAGCGGCTGAGCGCGAAGGGCAGCCTCACGGAGGCTGACGTTGACGAGGCGCTCAAGCAAGTTCGCCTGGCCCTGCTCGAAGCGGACGTTAACTTTAAGGTCGTCAAGGAATTTATCGCCCGGGTGCGCGAGCGCGCCATTGGCGCGGACGTCGCGCGCAGCCTGACGCCGGCCCAGCAGGTCGTCAAGATCGTCAACGACGAACTGGTCGAACTGCTTGGCGAGCCAGCCAAGCTCAACCTGGGCGGTGTCCCGCCGCACGTCATCATGCTCGTGGGCTTGCAGGGCGCGGGCAAGACGACGGCGGCGGCCAAGCTCGCGCTGCGGCTGCGCCGCAACGGCCAGCGCCCGCTGCTCGTCGCCTGCGACACGCGCCGCCCGGCGGCCATCAACCAGTTGGAAGTGCTGGGGCGGCAGATCGACGTGCCCGTCCACAGTGAGGGGACACAGCCTGCGCCGCCCGACATCGCCGCCCACGCCGTCGACCGCGCCAAGCAGAGCAACTACAGCGTCGTTATCCTCGACACGTCGGGCCGCCTCAACATCGATGAGGCGCTGATGGAGGAGCTGGCGCAGATTCGGGGGCGGACGAAGCCCGTCGAGACGCTGCTGGTGGTCGACTCGATGACGGGCCAGGAAGCCGTGCGCGTGGCGCAGGACTTCCACAACCGCACCCAGCTGACCGGCCTCATCCTGACCAAGATGGACGGCGACGCGCGGGGCGGCGCGGCTCTGTCGGTGCGTCATGTGACGGGCGTGCCCATCAAGTTCATCGGCACGGGCGAGAAGACGGACGCCCTCGAAGAGTTCTACCCCGACCGCATCGCCTCGCGCATCCTGGGCATGGGCGACGTGCTCTCCCTCATCGAGCGCGCCGAGATGTCCATGGACAAGGAGGAGACGGAGCGGGCGACCAAGAAGATGGCGGAGGGCAAGTTCGACTTCGAGGACTTCCTGAGCCAGATGCAGCAACTGCGCCGCCTGGGTCCGCTGCAGCAGGTCATCGAGATGATTCCGGGCCTCAACCAGTTGACCAAGCAGATGCCGCAGGCCATCAACGAGAAGGACCTCAAGCGCGTCGAGGCGATCATCTACTCGATGACGGTCAAGGAGCGGCGCAACCCGAAGCTGCTCAACGGCAGCCGCAAGCGCCGCATCGCGGCCGGCAGCGGCACGTCGGTCCAGGAGGTGAACCAGTTGGTGCGCCAGTTCCTGGAAATGCAGAAGCTCTTCAAGTCGGTCGGCAAGGGACGCCGTCTCCCGCCCGGCTTCGAGAAGATGCTGCGGGGGTGAAGGTTGCAGGTTGCAGGTTGCAGGTTACGACCCGCCATCCTATTCTTCAACCTGCAACCCATTTAAGGTTTCTAGCTGTCCCGCCTAAGGCATCACGCCTCTCTCCCGCCTGGGAGACGCCCATCGGGGGCTACGGCCGGCAGTTGACATATTTCTGTGGAGGTTTCGTGCTCAAGATTCGTCTGCGCCGCGTGGGGGCTAAGAAGCAGCCCTCCTACCGCATCGTCGTCGCCGAGTCGACGTCGCCCCGTGACGGCCGCTTCCTCGAGATCCTCGGCCACTACAACCCGCGCACCGAGCCGGAGACGGTCGTCGTCAACGTCGACCGCGCGGCCTACTGGGTCTCCCACGGCGCGCAACCGACCGAGGCTGTGGACCGCCTGCTCAAGAAGCAGGGCGTCTACGACAGCCTGAAGGCCGGTCAGGCGGGCCAGGGCGGCGTGGCCGCCGCGGCGGCGGGTGTCGTGTCGACCGTGACGGAAACGGCGTCCAGCGCGGCGGCGAAGGCCGCCGACGTCGTGAGCGGCGCCGCGTCCAGTCTCGTCGACGTGGCGGCGCCGGCCGTCTCGACGGTGGCTGACGCCGCAACCACGGCGGCCTCGACCGTTGCGGACGCCGCGTCGTCAGTCGCCGCCAAGGCGGCTGACGTGGTATCCTCAGCCGTCGACACTGTGCGGGGCAATACTGACGACGACGAAAGCGAGGGCTAATGCCGCCCTATCGGGGTCAACCCTCTCGTGGCGGCGGGCCGCGCGGCCCGCGTGACCGCGACCGCCGCCCGCAAGCCAGCGTCTCGCCCGAGGCCGCCGAGCAGACCCGCGCCCTGATCGAGTACCTGGCGCGCTCGCTGGTGGACGAGGCCGACAAGGTCCGCGTCCGCCAGGCCAACGCCTCGCAGGGGGGCCTGGTCTACGAGCTGTCGGTCGCGCCCGACGACATGGGGCGCGTCATCGGCAAGCAGGGCCGCGTCGCCAACGCCATCCGCACCCTGCTCAAGGCGAACGCCACGCGCCTGGGCACGCGAATCACGCTGGAGATCGTCTAGGTGGCTCGCAATGCGCCGCGCCACCTCGTCGTCGGCCAGATCATCGGCGCGCATGGCATCCGGGGTGAACTCAAGGTGGCGCTGGAGACGAGCTTCCCCGACCGTTTCCAGCGGCTCAAGAGCGTCCTCATCGGCCCGCCGGACGGGAGCGCCTACCAGCCCTACACGCTGAAGTCGGCGCGGCTGCATAAGAACAACGTCCTGCTGGTCGTCGACGGTATCACCGACCGCACGACGGCGGAGGAGATGCGCGGGCAGGTGGTCGCCATTCCGGCCGAGCAGGCCATGCCGCTGGGCGAGGACGAGTACTACGTCCACCAGATTGAGGGGCTGGAGGTCTACACCGACGAGGGGGAGCGGCTGGGCGTGGTGGCTGAGGTCATCTTCACGGGGGCCAACGAGGTCTACCTGGTGAAGTCGGACAGCGGGCAGGAACTGCTGCTGCCCGCCATCGCCGACGTGGTGCAGACCGTCGACCTGGAGCAGGGGCGCATGACCGTCAAGCTGCTCGAAGGGTTGCGGTAGACGGTCCTATCTTAGTGGAATAACAGAAAACGACCAGGCCGCAGTCACACCGACTGCGGCCTGGTGCTGTGTAACGAGCGGGTCAGCCGGTCCGCGCGGTGGAGGGCGCGTGGGTGGGGCGGGCCAGGCTCCACAGCCAGGCCAGCGCACGCCACACCGCCCAGAACGTCAACACCGCCAGGAGCGGGACGAGGGGCAGGCGGTAGCGGACTTCCATGTGAAACACCAGGCCCATGAGAATCTGCGCCACGATGGCGCTGTAGAGGAGGGCGCGGGTGTGCGTCTCGCGGCGCGGGAAGAGGAAGAGGCTGAGCAGCGCTCCCAGGCCGATGAGCGGCCAGTAGACCGGGTCTTCGGGGGCCGGGATGACGACATCCGACACCTTGTAGCCCTGGCTGGCGACCAGGAACTCCTCGGCCTGCGCCCACAGGATGGCAGGGATGTCCTGCGGGTACTGGCGCAGGTAGTCCAGCGCCACCTGGCGGAAGACCTTCTGCTCGTCCAGTTCGCCCAGGCCGAGGTCCTGGACGGACTCCTTGCTGGGCAGGGCGTCGGGGTTGGTCAGGTTGCGGGTGCGGGCGATGCCGTGGTAGAAGGTGTAGCCGCTGTTGGACGAGATGAGCACCAGGCGGCCCTGCAACTGGTAGTTGCGGACCACGACCGGCCCGATGACCGTCAGGTGGCCTAGCCCCAGCGCCACGAGGGCGAGCAAGACGCCGAGCGCCTGCCGGGCGCTGGCAGACGATAGACGAAAGACGGTCGCCAGCTTCAGGAAAGACGCGGCGAGATGGTCGGCGATGGCGGGCGAAGAATTCGTGCGTCCATCGTCATGCGTCGTTCGTCCCCAGCGCAGGCGTGGCACAAACCACAGCCAGACCGCGACAAAGAGCAGGAACGGCAGCAGCAAGACGGGCCGCGTCAGGTCGGCCAGGCCGAGGCCGACGCCGGCCCAGAAATAGCGCCACAGGCCGCCGCCCCGCGCCCACAACAGCAGGATCAACCCGCCCAGCATCAGGAAGATGAACAGCGTCTCGGACATGAGGCGCGGCGTGAAGTTGATGAGGAAGGAGTAGTCGGCCATGAGCAGCGCGGCGGCCAGGCCGACCCAGCGGTTGAGGACCTGCTTGCCCAGGACAAAGACGAGGAGGCACGTCAGCGCGCCCAGGTACGCCTGCACGACGCGCGCCGCCGTGAAGTCGTGGCCCGCCACACGGTAGATGCTGCCCAGGAATAGGACGTACAGCGGCGGGCGGTGGGTGAACGAGCCGAGGGGGTGCCACGGGAACGCTTTCTCGCGCGGCTCGGTCCCCTCGCCCTGCGCCCACGGCCAGGCGTAGCGGTCGTAGAGCTTCTCTTCGCTCTGCGGCTGCTCAGTATAGGCATACGCCGCGTCGAGGCGCGGCCCCAGCGCGACGAAGAAGATGGTCAGCGCCAAGAGCAGGTCTAGGGCGCGGCCCGCCCAGGGTTGACGGAGCCGCTCAGTCATGACGTTCATCGCCTCACCCCACTAGCCACGTGGCCCCACAACGCGCACCGTGCCCACGGTCGCCTCACCCAGCGCCTCGCCCTTCGCCCCCTGCGCCGTCACGATGACGCTGTAGTCGCCGGGCGGCAGGTCGGCGGGCAGGCGCAGGTCAACGCTCTCGACCCGTAACGGCCGGGCATTGAAGGGCGCGGTCGGCGTCCCGTTCACCGTCACCTCTCCGGCCTGACGCGCTCGCGGTTGCCCCTGACCGTCGCGCAGCGTGACCTGATACAGGACGTGGCGCTCGCCGCCGTCCCGCGCCTGCCACGCCAACGGCACAGCCACGGTCTGCCCGGCCTGGGCCTGCGACCGCACGTCCAGCGGCGTCACCGTCAGCCCCGCGCCTAGCGCCAGCGGCGTCGGCGCGGCGACGCCCTGGCGGTGCAGGACGGTATACGTCGTGCGCTCGCGGTCCAGCGACGCCAGCGGCGCGAAGTTGGCGGCCAGGGACTGGCGGAACTCGTCCTGCCCGCTCAGGCGGTTCAGCGTCTTGCCCGGCCCGCCGGTCTGGTAGACCACCCAGTCCACGCCTAGCGTCCCCATCTCGGCCAGGATACCCTGCGCCGTAATCTGGCCGCTGTCCGTCGCCCCCTTCGACAGGGACGCGCCGGAGAACGTCGTCGGGCGCTGGGTGTAGAAGTTGAGGCCGGAGGTGTCGGCCAGGAACGGCGCGCCGGGCGGGATGACGTGGTCCAGGTAGGCGACGACGCGCCACGTGGTGTCGTCGACGTCGCGGGCGCTCTTCCAGTTGTCGCGCAGCCAGGGCACGCTGACCGACGCCACGACGGCGACGGCGAGCAGCGCCCGCCAGCGCCGCGCGGCGGCCCGCTCGTCGGCGAGCAGGGGGTGGAGCAG
>CAZLBQ010000100.1:4782-14753 GCA_964557745.1 uncultured Anaerolineales bacterium | reverse complement strand
CAGCCAAATGGTTGATATTAGAACGAATGAGCGCTGTCCAAAAGGACAGCGCTCAGACGACGATGGAAGTGAGATGACGATTGTTGGATGACGAAGGCAGCCTTACGAGGCTAAGCCACGACGAGCAACTCCTTGCTGTAGTGGCTGAGCGGCTCGCCGCCGTTGTCACGCACCACGACGACATCCTCGACGCGCATCATCCACTTGTTGTCGAGGATGATGCTTGGCTCGATGGTGAAGCACATCCCGTTAACCAGGACCGTATCGTCGCCCGTGTTGAGGAAGGGCGGCTCGTGGACGTCCATGCCGATGCCGTGGCCCAGGCGGTGGCGGAAGCCCGCGCCGTAGCCCGCGTCGTCGATGACGCGGCGGGCGACGGCGTCGAGTTGCGCCGCCGTGATCTGCCCGCTCTTCATAGCCGCGATACCGGCCGCCTGCGACGCCATGACCAGTTCGTGGGTGCGGATGAACTCGGCGGGCGGCTCGCCCAGCCAGACGGTGCGGCCAAAGTCTGAGCAGTAGCCGTCGTAGACCGCGCCAAAGTCGAAGGGGATGGCCGTTCCGGCTTCCAGCGGGCGGTCCACCTTGCCCTTGGTAGCGAAGCCGCTCTTCTCGTAGCGCGGGTTGATGATATACATCGACGTTGGGAACGAGGGCGCTTCCGAGCCGAGGCGAGTCATCTGGTAGTCAATCTCGGTGAGCAGTTCCAGTTCTGTCACGCCCGGCCGCGCCTTCTTCATCACCTCGGCCAGCGCCTGGTCCACAATGTCGCCCGCCTTGCGCATCAGCGCAATCTCCGCCTCATCCTTGATGACACGCAGGGGATACATCACTTCGGAGGCGAGCGCCAACTCGGCGTCGGGGAGCGCCTTACGGAAGTTGACGACGAAGCTGGCCCAGGCGCGGTCCTCGATGGCGACGCGCTGGCCCTGGAGAGTGAAGTCTTTGAGGATGCTGCGGACCAGATCGGCCGGATCGCCGCGGTCAGGCAGGACCCGCATGTCCAGGCCGGGGATGCTGCCCAGGTCGAAGTCGGCCACCATGCGCGGCACGGCCAGGATGGGGCCGCGGTCGAGGCTGATGAACGCGCCGTTGAGCCAGCCGCCAGGGTAGACGGTGTAGGTGTAGCCGGGAGTTTGCCGCTCGATGCCGAGGGTGTAGTGCAGGTTGGCTGACTGCGGCAGGTACATTAGTCCGATATTCAGCTTTTCCATCTGGGCGCGCACCCGGTCCAGGCGCGCAGCATAGTCGATTGACATGGGTGGTTTACCTTTACTGTGGGGGAGATCGAGATAGGTGGCACAGGGCGTGCTGTGCCAGGCATAGTGACGGGCTACGCTCGCCCTGCGTTGAACGACAGACCTGATCAGGGAGGAGACACAGTGACAGAACCTAATCGTGACGATAGACTCGACCCGAACGAACTGCCGCGCAGCGTCGAAACCAACAACCCCGGCGCCGAGTTACCCGATGAGGGTACGCCTGGCAACGCCCAGGAGGAACTGGCCGGCGAGTTCGACAGCTACCGTCCGGCCCAACTGCCGCGCACCGTGGAAGAGAACGACATCGAGTGGCAGCGCACGGGCGGCGCGCCAGCGGAGTAGCGCAGGCTCCTCGCAGCGCTAACCACAGCCGTCATCCCGAATTTCGCGTGTGGCGACAAGCTCTCCGCTACGCGGCGGCGTTCAGGCCGCGGTCCCCGCTGAGCGAACCCTATGATCGACGAGAACGGGGGCCTGAACGCCCCCTCTTGGACGAAGCTCCGGCGGTTGAGATACAGGGAACGCCAAAACTGGAACACGAAATTTGGGATGACGCATATCGGCGCTTTCCTACACGCTGCGCCGTAGGCGGGGGTCCAGGGCGTCGCGCAGGCCGTCGCCGATAAAGTTGAAGGCCATCACGACGCTGAGAATGGCGAGGCCGGGGAAGCCCGACACCCACCACTGGTCAAAGGCGTTGATGCCGTCGGCGACCATCTTGCCCCACTCGGCTTCGGGTGGGACGGCCCCCAGGCCCAGGAAGCTCAGGCCGGCGAAGGTCAGGATGGCCCGGCCCAGGCTCAGGGTCGAGAGGACGACGGCCGGCCCCAGGCAGTTGGGCAGGACCGTCTTGAACAGGATGCGGCTCTCCCGCGCGCCGACGGCCTGCGAGGCCGACACATACTCGTTCTTCTTGACGGACAAGACAAGGCCGCGCACGACACGGGCGTAGCTGGGCCAGGACACGACGATGAGCGCGATGGCAGCGTGGTCCAGGCCCGGCCCCAGCGCGGCCGCCACGCCCATCGCCAGGATGATGGGCGGGAAGCTCATCGTCAGGTCGCAGATACGCATCAGTATCTGGTCCCAGGCCCCCCCGAAGAAGCCCGCCGCGGAGCCAAGCACGGTGCCAATGAGGGTGGCTACCAGGACGATGATGAAGCCGATGGGCAGCGAGATGCGGCCGCCGTACATCACACGGCTCATCACGTCGCGGCCCAACTCGTCGGTGCCCATCCAGTGCGTCACGCTAGGCCCTTGCAACCGCTCGCGCAGGTTCTGCTTGAGCGGTGGGTAAGGCGCGATAAGCGGCGCGGCGACCGTCACGACGAGCCAGAACGCGAGAATGACGACCCCGATGAGAGCGAGCACATTGCGGCGCAGGAAGCGGCCCGCCGCGACCCACGGCGACGGGCGGCTGGGGAGTGGCGCCCAGCGGCTATCGAGGGTCAGCCCTTTGGCGGTGATTGGTACGTTCGACACGCTTCCCCTCTCCTAGCCGGTCCGCAGCCGTGGGTCCAGAAAGACGTAGAGAATATCGACAATGAGATTGGTCACGGCGAAGATGATGGCGATCAGTAATGTGACCCCGATAATGGCGGGGAAGTCGAGGCTGACCGCTGCCCCGAAGGCATAGCGCCCCACCCCCGGCCAGGCGAAAATGGTCTCAGTCAGGACCGCTCCCGACAGAATATCAGCGAAGGATAGGCCGAGCACCGTCACCGTGGGGATCAGCGCGTTGCGGAAGGCGTGCCCCATGATGACCTTCATGTTACTCAAGCCCTTACTGCGCGCGGTACGAATATAGTCACTGTCGAGTACTTCCAGCATACTCGACCGTGTCATGCGCGTCGTCAGGCCGACGGTCGCCATCCCCAGCACGAGGGCCGGCAGGAACAGGTGATGGAGGGCCGAGGCCATCGCCTGCATGTTGCCCTGGAGCAGGCTGTCCAGGACGAACATGCCCGTGATGCGCTCAGGCTCATTCATTCCGGTCTCCAGCCGCCCCGGCCCCGGCAGCCAGCCCAGGCGCAGGTAGAAGACGTAGAGGCCGATGAGCGCCAGCCAGAACACCGGGGCCGACACGCCAATCAAGGAAATGGTGCGCGCAATCTGGTCAATCCAGGTATTGCGCTTGACGGCGGACACGATGCCTAGCGGGATGCCAATCAGGACGCTGACCAGCAACGCGCCGACGGCCAACTCGACACTGGCCGGGAAGTAGCGGGCCAGGTCGGAGGCCACCGGGTCTTTGGTCTTGATGGACACGCCCAGGTCGCCCCGTGCGAGGTTACGCAGGAAGATCAGGTATTGCTCCGGCAGCGACTTGTCCAGTCCCCACTGCTGGCGAAAGGCGGCCACAATCTCGGGGTTCTCCATCGAGCGCTGGCCGAGGTTGGCGGCGACCGGGTCGCCCGGCAGCAGGTGCGAGACGAGGAAGACAATCAGCGTCAACCCCAGGATCAGCGGCACCGTGATGAGCAGCCGCCGCAGGATGTACTGTGAGACGTTCATAATCGATCCATCACTTGACAGGCACACAGGTGCGAGGGAGACAGGGCTGCCTGTCCCCCTCGCACCGCCACGACGCGCTTACTGCTTGGTCAACTGATAGGGGTTGACCAGGAACACGTTGTTGTAGACGTAGCCAGTGATGTTCTTGCGAACGGCGACGTTGCGCGCGGGCTGGATGAGGCCCACGACCGGGCTGTTGTCAACCAGATAGGCCTGAATCTTGTCCCACACCTCGACGCGCTTCTTGGGATCGGTCTCGACGGCTGCCTGGTCGCGCAGCTTCTGGATGGTCTCGTCGGACGTGGCGTTGGTCCACCCCATGCGCTTGCCCACGATGCCCTCCGGCAGGAAGGCGAGGCGGTCGTTGGTGTCCGGGAAGTCGGCGCCCCACATCCACAGGCCCAGGCCTTCCTTGGCGGCGCGGTAGTTCGCCAGCTCGGTCTGCAAGTCGCCCGGCTTGAGCGTGACCTTGAAGCCGGCCTCGGTGAGGTCCGCCTGGATCTTGGCGGCCAGCAGGTCGAAGTCGATGCCGGTGCGGGCGAACTTGGTCGGGTACTGGAGATCAATCGCGAAGCCGCTGGGGAAGCCGGCCTCGGTCAGCAGTTGCTTCGCCTTGGCGACGTCGCGCTTGGGGGCCTTGCTCTCGTCCCACGCGCCCACGAAGCCCGTGCCGACGATGGTCGGCGGGGTGACGCCGGCGCCGCCTGCCAGGTCCTTAAGGCCCTCGTAGTCGACGGCGTAGCGCATCGCCTGGACGACCTTGGGGTTCGCCATAACGCCGTTGGGGGACATTTCCTTGTTCTTGTTGCCAAACAGGAAGAACATGTCCGTCGTCGCGCCCTTGACGATGCTGATGTTGGCGTTGCTGCCCAATGCTTTGGCCTGCTCGGCGTTGATCTCGAACGAGATGTCGATGTCGCCCGCTTCCAGGGCCAGCTTCTGGGTGGCCGTCTGAGGCAGGTGCTTGTAGATCACGCGCTCGATGCTGGCCGGACCGCGGAAGTAGTTGGGGTTACGGTCGACGACAATCTCGTTTTCCTTGGTCCAGCTCTTCAGGATGTACGGGCCGGAGCCGGCCGAGTTGGCGTCGAGCCACTTCTGGGCCTGGTCCTTGTCCTTGGCGTCGGGACCGCTCACGCCACCCTGGGCCGTGACCGTCTTGCTGTCGAGGATCGAGAAGGCGCTGTACGTCATCTTGGCCAGGATGGCCGGGTCAGGCTGGGTCAGCTTGAGGACGACGGTGCTGGGGTCCTTGGCTTCGACGGACTCGATGGTATCAAACAAGAACGAGGGATTGCCCTTGAGACCCTTGACGCGCTCGTACGACCACTTCACGTCGGCGGACGTCAGTTCGTTGCCCGAGGCGAACTTGACACCCTTGCGCAGGGTAAAGGTCACGCTCTTGCCGTCGGGCGCGAATTCCCACTTCTCGGCCAGATCGCCCTCGATCTTGCTGATGTCGCTGGAGTTGATGGTGACGAGCGAGCTGTACGTCGCCTTCAAGGCCAACCCACCCGCGATCTCATAGCCACGCCCTGGGTCGAGCGTCGTCAGGTCGTGGCTGAGGCCGACGACCAGGGGCTTGCCACCGGTCGCCGGGGCAGCAGCCTTGGGCGCGTCTGTCGCCTTCGCCGCAGGTGCAGCGGTTGGGGCAGTGGTGGGGGCAGCGGCCTTGGGGGCTTCCGTCGGGGCGGCAGCCTTGGGGGCTTCGGTCGGGGCGGCGGCTTTGGGCGCCGCCGGCGCGGGGGCGGCCGCCGGCTGGGCGCAAGCCGCAGTGATGGCTACCAGCGCCAGAGCCAGCAGCGCTACGAGCCAGCGTTTCACGGACATCTGCATGTCTCTTCCTCCTCCGTCTCCTGGACTGGGGCAGGGCGTCGTCGCGCCCTTGTCCCTTGTCGGTTGTCGACAAACGTGCGGAGGATATTACATCAAAAACGGGGCACTGTCAACTGGCTATGAGGACCGCAGCGTATCGCTTTGGCGGGAATTCGGGTCACGCTAGGAAGCTAGACCCGACAGATCGGTCAGACCTGTCGGGTCTAGAATGCAGGAGACCTAGCGAGGGCAGGCCGTTCTCATCGCCGCGTAGCCCGGACCAGCAGCCGGTTCGCGCCACCGGGGCCAATCGGCGTCACAACGACGAGGCTGTCAGGCAGCGCGTTGTCCAGGAGGGCTGTCTCGCGTCCCGCCGGGACAACGGCCACCTGCTCGACCCGATAAGCCGCCATCTCGCCGTCGTAGGCCACGACGAGCGTCGCGCCCTCGACAGGCGAGCGGGCGAAGAGCGCGTTGGCCTTCCAGAGCCGCAGCCCGCCGAGCGGACTGCGCGACACGGCGACGGTGTTGACAATGGGTGGCGTCGCGCCAGGGTCGGCTTCGCTCAGGCCGAGCAAGGTCTCGGCCGTCTGCAGCCAGCCAGCGACGGTCGGCCCGGCCAGGGCCGCTCGGCCGCTCACAGCAGTCGGTGGCCGCGCCTGCGCCAGCGCCGCCCGGCCCGCCGCCAGCCGCGCGACAGAACTGAGCGCGTCGAAGGCGCGCACCCCGGTGTTGGGGAGCAAGAGGAAGTTCACTCCGAATTGGACCTCAGTGCAGTCGCCCATCCAGGTGAGGGGGTTGGGTGTCGTGCTGTACCAGCCTCCCTCGCTCGGCACGGTCAATTCGACGGTATAGGCGTAACCGTTCGCCAGGTTGCCGACCCAGGCAGTCCCCTGTGGGCCAGTGACCAAACGCGCGCCGTTCGGGCCATTGACATCCACCGTCCACCCAGGCAGCGCGGCTTCACCCTCATCCCAGCGGCCATTGCCGTTGGCGTCGTGGAACACGGTGACCAGCAGGTTGGCGAGGCAGATACTGCCGTTGGCATTGGGCGTCGGGAAGGGCAGGGGCGCGGGCGGCGGAGGCGCTGGGACGGGCGTCTTGTCCTTCTCAGGTTTCCGGGTGGGCGTCGCCGTGGCTGTCGCGGTGGCCGTCGCGGTAGGCGGCGCGTAGCACGTCGGTGATGGCGTCGGGCTGGGCGCGCCGAGCGGAGTATTGGTAGCCGTCGGGCCACCCAACGGTGTGTTCGTCGGCGTTGGGTAGAGACACAACGGCGTGTTCGTCGGCGTGGGCGTGACGGTCCACGTCGGCCTGTCGGTTGGGAACGACGTCCACGTTGGGCCGGGCTGAATCGTCGCGGTGGCCGTCGCGGTTGGGGTCGCCGTTCGCGTCGGCGTCGCGGTGGCGGTGCGCGTGGCTGTCCCTGCTGTGCCGGTCGTCCCCATAGGCGTCGGCGAGGCGGACGAGGTGGGGGTCAGGGACGGCGTGGCCGAAGTGGTCGGCGTTGCGGTGGGCGTGACGCCGCTTGTGGCGCTGGCCGTGGCCGACGGGGAAGCCGACGGCGAGGGTGACGCGGTCCCCGTCGGCGTTGGCGAGCCGGTTGGTGTCGCGGTGGCGCTTGGCGTGGCCGAGTTGGTCGGCAAGGCCGTCGCCGATGGTGACGGTGTAGCGGTCGACGTCGGGGTCACGGAGGACGTGGGCGTGTTAGATGGCGCGAGCGTGACCGACGGCGTCGAGGTGATGGTTGGCGTGTCGGTGCTCGTTGCTGTCAGAGTGATGGACGGCGTCCAGGTCGTCGTGGACGTCGGCGTCACGGAGGCCGTGGGCGTGATGGATGGTGTGGACGTGACCGATGGCGTCAAGGTGATGGTCGGCGTCTCAGTCATCGTTGGCGTCAAGGTGACAGACGGAGTCGAGGTCGTCGTGGACGTCGGCGTCACGGAGGCCGTGGGAGTGCTTGACGGTGTCTCAGTCATCGTTGGCGTTAAGGTGACCGACGGTGTCAAGGTGATGGTCGGTGTGTCGGTGGCCGACGGTGTCAAAGTGATGGTCGGCGTGTCGGTGACCGTTGGTGTCAGCGTGATCGTTGGCGTCAAGGTGATGGTGGCGGTTTCCGTGGCGGAGGATGTCGCGGTGGGCGTATCGAGGGTCGCCGTGGCGCTGGCAGTCGCCGTCAGATCAGGGATGATGATGGTGGGGATCAGCGGCGTAGCCGTCGCGGTGCTGGTCGCGGTTGGCGTCGTTGTGGGCGGCGTGCCGCTGACGGTCGGCGTCACCGTCGGCGGGGCGGTGCTGCTGGGGGTCGGCGTCGTCGTGGCCGATGCTGGGGCGGTTGGCGTGTCGGTCGCGGTCGCGGTGGGCGGCGTCGTGGGGGTGGTCGTTGAGGTCTCCCGTACCACGGCCGTGCCTGTCAAAACGGTCGGTCGTGTCGGTGTTCGGGTTGGAGCAGCGGTGGCCGTGGCGGTGGGCGGCGCGGGGGTCTGGCTGGCGGTCGGCGATGGGCCGGGGGTGAGAGTCTGACCCCAGGGTTTGGCCCACGCGATATTCGCGCCGCGCTGGGCGCAGACTGGGATGTAGGGCGCGGGCATGTCGCTCGGCCAGAAGCGATGGGGCGGCGTCTCGACCCCGACACAGATATACGCATCGCCCGATGTCGCATCGACCAGTTCGACGACGCACTCGGCGCGCAGCCAGCGCCCGCCGAGGCGGGCGTTGGCACACCACGAAGCCCAGTCGGGGCCACCGGTCGGCGTGACGGCCGCCGTGGGCGCTGGGTCCAGGGCAGGCTTACTCGACTCGCGTTCGCGGCGCGGTGCGTCTTTGTCGAGATCGTCTTTTAGGCGAACGGGCGTGGGCTGCGGCGCGACGTCTCGCACCGGCGGTCGGACCCGTTCAGCGGTCACTGCGGGTGTGGCGAGAGCGGCCGGGTCTGGGGCCAGCGCGGCGATGGATGTGGAATAGGCAAGGGCGAAGAACGCCAGACACGCAAGACTGAGAGCCGAGACGATCGTTGGGGACGAACGCATACGGCGGCTCCTTTCGTCCTATCCAGTCTTGAGCGCGCCTAATCTATGCGGACGAAACGGGGTCTGCGGCACAGCGAAGGGCGCTTAGCGGCGATAAGCGGAAACTTCGTAAATTAGTGGCATTCTTCACAACGTAACGAGGCGGGGTCGGTTACGGGGGATGCGTGAAGGGAGCGTGTAAACCGTCGTAATCCAGTACAATTGCCGGAAACAGGGCTTTCACGATTATTTACAGGTGTATGAAAATAGATAGACAAAGGGGGTGTATGTCGCCCTCATTGGACATACACCCCCTTAGCTAAAGAACCGTGTCTTACACGCGTTCGGCCCAGATGAGGAGCCGGTGCGACCAGCCCTGGCCTGTGCAGGTGATGAGCAGCAGGCGGTCGGGCAGGACGGTTTCCAGGGGCACACCCTCGCGGCCGGCGGGGATGATGTCGACCTGCGTGACGCGGTAGGTGACGGGTTGACCGTCCAGCGTCAGCTCGACGGTAGCGCCGGGTTGGGGCAGGCGCGTCGGCCAGAACTGCGAGGCGTGCCAGTTGATACGCAGGCCACCCAGCGGGCTGCGGGAGAGGCCGCCTGCCCACTCGGGCACCCGCAGCACCCCGTTCTGGACGGTGGTGCGAACCAGGGGCATGCGGAGCGCGTCCAGGCGCAGCGCGCCGGAGGTGAAGCTGTCGTCCGCGCGGCGCATGGCCACGGCGGTCCGCTGGAGCGGGTCGATGTCCGACGGCGCGCCCGTGTCGGTGGTCAGGTCGCCACCTGTGGTGGGCAGCATGAGCTGGTTGACGCCGAATAGGGCCTCACCACATGCGCCCAGCCAGGTGATGGTGGTCGGCGTGGTGGAGAACCAGGACGACGTGGGCGGCATGACGAGGCGGACGGTGTAGCTCTCGCCCTCGGTCAGGTTGTCGAGGTGGGCCTGGCCGTTCGCGCCGGTGGTGATGCTGCCGCCGTTCGTCCCCTGGACCTGGACCGTCCACCCGGGCAGAGGCGTCTCGCCCTGGTCCAGCCGGCCGTTGCCGTTCACGTCGTGGAACACGGTGACGGTGATGTTGGGGATGCAGACCTCGCTGGGCGCCGGTCCCGCCGAGAGGACGACGGTGGGGACGGGTGTCGGGCTGGATGCCGGGGACGAGCCGCCACCGGATTGGCTGGTCGGGGTCGGGGCGACGGGCGTAGCCGTCGGCGCGACGGGGGTCGCGGTTGGGCCGCTGCCACTCGGCGTGGGTGAAGCCGGTCCCTGCGGCGTTGCCGTGTCGATGCCAGGGATGGTCATCGTCGGGACGGTGGCGGTTGGCGTCGCGCTGGCGGTCGGCGTCGGGCTGGGCGGCGCGTAGCACGTCGGCGT
>CAZLBQ010000100.1:0-4682 GCA_964557745.1 uncultured Anaerolineales bacterium | reverse complement strand
GGCGGCGTGGTGGTCGTCGGGGTGGGGGTGTTGGTAGAGACACCCGGCGGCGTGGTGGTCGTCGGCGTGGGCGTCTCGGTCGGCGCGCTAGGCGGCGGGGTCGATGTGGGCGTGTAGGTTGGCGTCGCGGTCGGCGTGCCCGTTTCAAGACCGGGAATGATCATGGTAGGCGACGCCGCGCCCGTGGGCGTCTCCGTGAGAGTGGCCGACGGCGTGACGCCGGGCGGCAGCGTGCCCGTCGCGGTTGGCGTCAGGCTGGCGGCCGGCGAGGCAGTGCCGGTCGGCGTGCCGGCGACAACACTGAAGGGCGTGGGGGTCGGCGTGAGGGTTGCCGTCGGCGTCGCCGTGAAGGTCGGCGGGACGCGCGTCGGGGTCGCGGTGAAGGTTGGCAGGACGCGCGTCGGGGTCGCGGTGAAGGTTGGCGGGACGCGCGTCGGCGTCGCAGTGAAGGTCGGCGGGACGCGCGTCGGGGTGACCGTGAAGGTCGGCGACGCCGCCGGCGGGCGGCCCCAGGGCTTGGCCCAGGCGATGTTGTTACCACGCTCAGCGCAGATGGGGATGTAGGGGTCCGGCATGTTGGCGGGCCAGAAGCGCTGCGGCGGCGTTTCCACACCAACGCACATGTACTTCTCGCCCGTGCTGTTGTCCACCAGGGTGACGACACACTCCTGGCGCAGCCAGCGGCCTCCCAGCTCGCGGTTGTCGCACCAGGCAGGCCACTGGCGGCCGGGGTCAGCGGTGGCCGTGGGCGCGGGGTCTTCCTGCGCCTTCTGGCCCTGGCGAACCAAGCGCCCCAGATCCTTGTCCGGCGCAGGCGCGCTCTGGACCGGCGCTGGGGTGGGGGCGCGCTCTGGTGGGCGAGCCGTGGGTTCCAATTGGCGGGGGGCGTGGGGGCCGATGCCCTGGTCGGCTGTCACATCGCGGAGCGGGGCGAGGAACAGGCAAACGGCGACGAACACGAACAGGAGGCGTGCAACAGTCTTCCCACCCATAGTGAAACTCCCGACCGACACTCTACCGGCGGAATACGCTTACTCAGATTAACAGCTGTCTCGTCGGTGCGGCGCGGTCTAACAACAACAGGCTAACGAAAATTCCACGAAGTTCTATTGTCCCTCAAGCAAGACGACGTCCAGTAATGCAGAAAGTTACGGAACATATGTGAAAATGTAGGTGAATTTTGATCTACTTTGCCGATTCACCACCGGCAGAGTAAAATGGGACGCCAGGGAGTTGCATGAGGAGGGTAAGATGGACGACGAAGCTCTGATTGGCGGGGTTATCGAACGGCTGCTGGCCAAGCGCCCCGATCTGTGGTACGCGTTCCAGACCGACCCCCTCGGGGCGCTGGACGAGGCGCACGTCGCCATCAGCGCCGAGGAGAAGGCCGCCATCGAGCGGGCGGGGCATGTCGCGGGGGCAGGCCATCATCACGCGCCGGACGCAGCGGAAGCGCTGGCCGAAGGGTTCAAGGCCGACCTGGCCGCCGCGCGCGCGGCCCAGGCCATCGACTACAATCCCTTTGCCGAGGCCGAGGCTGAGCCGCACGACGGCGGGCCGGTCGACGAGAGCCTGCTCGACGAGCAGCGGCGGCTGCGGGCGCGCGCCGAGGCGATGCGCGCCCAACTGGCGGAGGAGAAGGCGCGGCTGGCCCGCGAGCGCGAAGCAGCCTTCCGCAAATTGGGCGGCGCGAAGAAGCCGTAAGGCGCGAACTGGTATAGTTCTTGCGTCGAGAGCCTCCTGGAGGATAAGCTCAAGGAGGCTCTTGTTCATGCGGTATGATGCGATTATCGTCGGCGGTGGTCCGGCCGGACTGACCGCCGCTCTCTACCTGGGGCGCTATCTGCGCCCGACGCTGCTCCTGGACCGGCCCAAGCCCGACTCGCCCTGGTTTCTCCCGACCTCACACAACTTCCTGCTCTTTCCCGACGGTCTCAACCGAACCGACCTGTTGCGGATTGGCCGCGCCCACGTCGCTGAGTATCCGGCGGTCACGCTGCGCGAGGCTGCCGTCACGCGCCTGACACGCCTGCCCGACGGCTTCGCCGTCCACACGGACACGGGCGAGGTCTTCGCGGCGCGGGGCGTCATCCTGGCGACCGGCTCCTCTTACGAACTCCCCGACCTCCCCAACATCATGGCTTACGCCGGGCGCACCATCCATCACTGCCCCGAATGCGATGGCTACGCCGCCCGCAACTGCCGCCTGCTGGTCATGGGCGTCGGGCGCGCCACGGCGGGCTTTGCCCTCAAGTTCAAAGTCTGGACCGACGACATTACCCTGTGTACCCAGGGCGAGGACCCGACCCTGGACCGTGAGTCGCAGGACAAGCTGGCGCGGGCGGGCGTGCGGGTCATCACCGAGCCGGTGGTTGAGTTGGAGGGGGATCCTGAGGCGGGGCAGGTGAGCGGCGTCGTGCTCCAATCGGGCGAGCGGCTGGCCGTCGACCGTATCTTCACCAACTACGCGTGCCAGGTCTTCTCGGATATGGTGGCGGGGCTGGGCGTCGAGTTGGGCGACGAAGGTCACATCAAGGTCGACAAGCACCAGCAGACGAATATTCACGGCCTGTACGCGGCGGGGGACGTGGACGCGCCCGACCACAAGCAGCTCGTCATCGCCATGGGCGACGGCGCGACGGCGGCCATCAACCTCCACTATGCGCTGTTGCCGGAGGAGTTGTCGCTGGAAGAGACCGTCGTCAAGAGTTACGAGGACGAGGGCTGGCTGCCGCCCATGCCAGACCAGCTTCCCCCGCAGCAGCAGACCCTGCCGCAGAAGTAGACGGCTCCCAAGCCCAGCGACGGGAAGCCCAGCGACTGGAAGTCGCAGCTGGGGGCCTATGGACGGGCGTCGGCCTGCGCCGACGCTTTTTCCGCCCGTAGCGCCGACTCCGGTCAGATGCCGACTAAAGTCGGCGCTACAAGGGTACTACAAGGATACTGCAAGGGTACTACACCGGTCGGGAGACTGGCTATGACCGAATGGCCGCGCCGACCTCCTGCGCCAGGCGAGTGACAATGCGCTGAACGATGGGCGTCACGTCCTCATCAGTCAGCGTGCGGTCGGCGGCCTGGAAGTTCAGGGCGTAGGCCAGGCTCTTCTTGCCCGCGCCAATCTGCGGGCCGCGATACAGGTCGAACAGCTCCAGACCGCGCAGCAGGTCGCCGCCCGCCGCGGCGATGATGTCGCGCACCCGCGCCTGGGGCACGCCCTCATCGACAATCACGGCCAGGTCCATCTTCACCGGCGGGCGCGTGGACAGCGCGGTGTGCAAGACGTTGAGGTTGGCCGCCTGGAGCAGCGCCGCCATGTCGAGATCGGCCGCCAGGATGGGGTGGTCGGGCAGGTCGATGCTCGACTGGGCGTTGAAGGCAGCGCGGACCAGCGGATGGAGTTCGCCCGCCACGCCGATGTCCTGGCCGGGCGTTCCTTCCCCTGCGCCGACAGGCCGAGCGGTGATACGCGCAGCGCGGCCCGGATGGTACGTCGGGTGGTCGCGCTCCGGCGCCCACACGCCCTGGAGGCCCAGACGCGTCAGCAGGGTGTCAATGATGCCCTTCAGGTCATAGAAGTCGAAGTCGGGCGCCTGGCCCGTCCAGTGGGTCGCGGTGCGCGGCCCGGCCAGGGCGATGGACAGGCGCTGCGGCTCGTCGGGCAAGTCCACGCCGTCGCGCGGCAGGTAGACCGGGCCAACCTCGAAGATGGCGATGCGCTCGCGGTAGCGGGCGTTGTTCGCCAGGTTTTCGAGGGCGTTTGCCACCAGGGTGTGCCGCATCACAGCGCGGTCGGGTCGGATGGGGTTCGCCAGCGTGATGTATGGCGCGGCCCCGTTGGCGGTCGGCTGGCCGGGGGTGAGGGTCGCCTCGCGCTCGGGCGTCGTCATGTGGTAGGAGATGGTCTCCTGCAAGCCCGCGCCGACCAGGATGTCGCGCACCCGCTCTTCCAGCATCAGGCTCGTGTTGGTGCGCTGGGGCGGCAACTCGTCGGCCAGCAGCGTCTCCGGGATGGTGTCGTAGCCTTCCATGCGGGCGATCTCTTCCAGCAGATCGTACGAGTTGCCGACGTCGAGGCGGTGCGGGGGAACGATGGCCTGAATCTTCCAGCCCTGCTCGTTCCCGCTCGCCACGCTGACCTCGAACTCTAGCGCCCGCAGGTCGTCCACGACGCGCTCGGCCGACAGGTCCATGCCCAGGATACGCCGCACCTCGCCCGTCGCCAGCTCGACCGCGACGCGCGGCGCGGGGACCGGGTAGTTGTCCAGGATGCCCTGGGCGATGGTCCCGCCCGCCATCTCGCGCATGAGTTCCGTCGCCCGCTGCGCCCCGTACTCGGCCAGGGCCGGGTGGATGCCGCGCCCGAAGCGCGACGCCGCCTCGCTGGGCAGCTTGAGGACGGTGTACGTGCGGCGCACGCTGATGTTGTCGAAGTTGGCCGACTCGAGCAGGATGCGCGTCGTGGTGTCGTCGATCTCCGTCTCTGCGCCACCCATGACGCCCGCGATGGCGATGGGGCCGGCCGTGTCGCAGATGAGCAGCATGTCGGGCGTGAGCGCGCGCTGCTGGCCGTCGAGCGTCGTCAACGCCTCGCCTTCCCTGGCGCGGCGGACGATGATGGTCGGCGGCTGGCTGCCCGCCCGCGCCAGCAGCTTGTCGTAGTCGAAGGCGTGGAGCGGCTGGCC
>CAZLBQ010000099.1:0-14807 GCA_964557745.1 uncultured Anaerolineales bacterium | reverse complement strand
CCCGCCTACCCCACTACCCACCTCAGCGACGGCGACCTCCAGAACCTCATCGCCTTCTGGATTCGGCGCACTATCCCTGAGTCGCCGCGCTACCTGCTGGCGAATGGCCGCCGCGACGAGAGCCAGGCCGTCTTGCGTCAGGTGGCCCAGGCGAACGGCGCGCCCCTGCCCGCCGACTTCCAACTGCGCGCTGAAGCACCGCGCGCCGAGCGCGAGCAGGCCAGCCCGCTGGCCCTCATCTTCAGTGCCCCGCTGCTGCGGGCTACCCTCATGCTGTCGGCGGTGTGGTTCCTGCTGTCGCTGGCCTACTACGGCATCTTTACCTGGCTGCCGGGCATCTTCGCCGCGCAGGGCTTCACCTTCCTGCGCACCTATGAGAACACGTTCATCCTGGCCCTGGCCCAGTTGCCCGGCTACTTCTCGGCCGCGTGGCTTGTGGAGCGCTGGGGGCGCAAGCGGACCCTGGCGGCGTACCTCGTGGGCGGCGCGCTGTTCACCTACGCCTTCGCCGTCGCCACCAGCCTGCCGGTCATCCTGGCCGCGGCCATCATGATGAGCTTCTTCGCCCTAGGCGCCTGGGGCTGCCTGTACGCCTACACGCCCGAACTGTACCCGACGACGGTGCGCGCGTCAGGTATGGGCTGGGCCAGCGCCGTCGCCCGCATGGCCGGCATCGTCGCCCCGCTGCTCAGCGCGCGCCTGCTCGGCCTGTCGCTGCCGCTCGCGCTGACGGTCTACGCCGTGTCGTTTGGCCTGGCGGCCCTGGTGTCCCTCACGGGCCGCGAGACGATGGGCGTCACCCTCGCCGACACGCTGGCCGAGGCGACCCCGGCGGCTTCTAGGGCGCCTAGTGTGGGCGAAGGCGCGGGCGGATAGCTGCGACCCTACGACGGTCACCCCGAGCGCAGCGAGGGGTCTGCTCTGGGAGCGGTGGCGGAGCACACACCTCGCTCCACGGCTCAGGCCGTTCGACGGTCACCCCGAACGAAGTGAGGGGTCTGCTCTGGGAACCCTACCAGAGCAGATGCCTCGCTCCGATCGGCATGACAGTCGGAGGAGTTCTGGCGAAGCATGTGAGTTCAATTTGCACCCCCACACGATGTGTGCTAAACTATGGGCTACCGGCCCTGCTGAGTACGTGATGCGGTTTTCGCGTTTACTGCCAACGCTGTCCTTTTCGGGAGGCGATCTCGTGACTGGGCGACCGTTCGCGGTCGTCCCCGCCAGGTAGCCACCCACCTGCGCAAGCAGGCTTTAAACCCACCGCGACACGGCCCGGCGGGGCCACCCTTTCTCTAATGCACACCCCCTCTCGCCTTCCGAGGCCGAGAGGGGTTTTTGTTGTAGCGCTCGTTATGCGTCTCCCCTGTGCAAAGTCTCATCGGTCTTGCCCCTCCTTGTGTTCGAAAGCAGTGTCTGGTATAATGCGCTCACGCGTTCGCTCGTGGCTAGACTCGCCGCCGCCCATGGAGCGCCTGCGATGGTTGAGAGCCTCACTGCCACCCTGCATTCCGTCTTTGGCTTTCCCACCTTTCGGCCAGGGCAACGTGAAGTCCTGGAACTCCTCCTGGCCGGCCGCCACACCCTGGCCGTCATGCCCACGGGCGCCGGCAAATCCCTCATCTATCAACTGGCGGCCTTCCACCGACCCGGCACGACCGTCGTCATCTCTCCCCTCATTGCCCTCATGAAGGACCAGGTCGACGGCCTGCGTCGGCGCGGCGTGCGGGCCACGACCCTCAACAGTCTCGTACCGATGGCGGAGCAGACGCGCCGCCTCGACAAGCTCGCAGCGGGCGGCTATCGCCTGGTGTATGTCGCGCCGGAGCGGCTGCGCCAGCGCGCCTTCGTGGCGGCCCTGGCCTCGGCGCGGGTCACGCTGCTGGCCGTCGATGAGGCGCACTGTATCTCCCAGTGGGGCCATGACTTTCGCCCCGACTACCTCCGCCTAAGGGCTGTGCGGCAGGCGCTCGGTGACCCGCTCACCGTGGCCCTGACGGCGACCGCGACGCCGGACGTCCAGGACGATATACTCCAGCAACTGGGCCTGACGACGGCGGCCCGCGTCGTGACGGGCTTCAATCGGCCCAACCTGACGCTGGAAGTCCAGTCCACGCCCGACGTGCCCGACAAGCTGCGGGCGCTCCGCGACCTGCTGGTCGAGACGCCTCATGGCGCGGTGTTGGTCTACGTCGGGACGCGGCGCGAGGCTGAGGAGGGCGCTGATTTCATCCGCGAGGTGGTCGGGCGGGCGGCGCACTGCTACCACGCCGGACTGGACCCCGATGTCCGCCACTGGGTGCAAGAGGGCTTCATGGCGGGCGACATCAACACAGTCGTGGCGACCAACGCCTTTGGCATGGGCATCGACCGCGCCGATGTGCGGCTCGTTGTCCACTTCGCGCTGCCCGGCACGCTAGAAGCCTACTACCAGGAGGCGGGGCGCGCCGGCCGCGATGGACAGCCCGCGCGGGCGGTTCTGCTGTATGCCCCCCACGACCGCGCCTTGCAGAAGTGGTTCATCGACCACGCGACACCGAGCCTGACCGAGGTACGAACGGTCTACGAGACGCTGACGCGCCCGGCGGGGACCGACATCAGCGCCACCAGTGAAGCCCTGTCGTTGGGCACGTCGCTGGGGGAGGTTCAAGTCAGGCTGGCGCTGGCGCTACTGGAGCGGAGCGGGGTTGTCGAGCGGCTGGGGGACGATGGGCTAACCATGACCCTCCGTCCGCAGGCATGGCGCGACGAGGCGGTGCGGGACGCGCTACGCCACGAAGCCGAGCGGCGGGACTATCGATGCCAGCAATTGGCGAAAATGGTCGCGTATGCCGAGAGCGACGGCTGCCGCCGCCGTATCCTCCTCGACCACTTCGGCGACCCGCAGCCCGCGACCGCTGACCGCTGCTGCGACAACTGTCTGGCTGCGCAGCCGCCCACGGCGTCGGCGGCGGTACCGGACATGGCAAGCCTGACCCGCGCCGAGCGTATCCCGTTGATTATCCTGGATACCGTGCATCGGCTGCGCAGCCCGGTGGGGCGCGACAAGCTGGCCTGTCTGCTGCGCGGTTCGAGCGGGCGCAAGGTGCGGCAAGCGGGCCTGGACCGGTCGGTCTACTATGGCCGCCTCAAGGTCTTTACCCTGCATGAGCTAGAGGGGATGATTGACCAGTTGGTCAGGCAGGGTTATCTCAAAGCAATCGGCAGCACTCGCCCCGTCCTGCGCCTCACGCCTCACGGCCGCGAGGCCATTCGGCAGCGGAGTTCGATCCTCCTTCATCTGCCCCATAGCGAGCAAGCCATCGCGCAGCGCCAGGCGCAGCAGGCAGCAGGCGGGACGATTGCACTAACAGTCGATCTCTTCCGCCAGGGCACGACGCCGCTCGACATTGCGCAGCAGCGCGGCCTCAGCGTCACGACGGTCTACGGGCATCTAGCGGGTGTCATCGAGCGCGGCGGGCTGGACGTGACGGCGGTCGTGCCGGCGGAGACAGTCACACAGATCCGCGCCGCCATTGACGAGCTAGGCGACATGGGGATAGCGGCGCTCAAGGCGCGCCTGCCCGATACGATCTCGTACGAGGCCATCAGGTGTGTCGTCGCGGCCTGCCGCTGTGAGCGAATGCAGCAGGGCGAGGTGACGGAGACGCAGGCGCTGATGCTGGAGGCGGTGGCGGCTCTGCCCGGCAGGCTGACGCGGACAGATGTGGCCCGGCTGTTGTCAGGGACGCCGAGGGGGCGCGTCGAGAGCCTCCAGGCTCACCCGTTGTTCGGGCGCTATCCGCGTCGGTCTCATCATGACCTGCGCGACGAGGTCGATCGCCTGATTGGTCTCGGCTACCTGGCCCTGGACGAGCAGCGGAGGCTCGCACCGGGAGCGTTGTGCGCGGGGACAAGAACCGCCGTGACGGTCATGCCGAACGAAGTGAGGCATCTGCTTTGCCAACGTCCTCAGAGGAGCCCCCTCACTCCGTTGGGGGTGACAGTCGAAGGGGCTGAGCAGACTAGTGAGGCATCTGCTCCGCCCGTGTCGCCAGTGCAGACGCCTCACTCTGTTCAGAGTGACGGTGGTGAGGCTCTGAGGAGTGGCGAATCGCCAACCTTGTCCCCACCGCCTGACCACGCGATCACAGCTTTTCTCAGCCGGCCCCACGCGCGGCCCTTGCCCGGTCCCTGGCAAGCGGGCTGGGCGCTCGACTCGCACAGCCGCTTCGCGGGCGCTGACTGGAGCCGCACCGCGACGGGTGAGTTGGCCTATCGCCTCAAGTACGGTGGGGAGACAGACGCGTTAGCGCCCCTGGTCGAGCAGGCCGTGAGCCTGTGTCAGGCGCAGCGGGAGTTGATGGCGGTCGACATCATTCTCCCCGTGCCGCCCTCGACGCCGCGCGCCTTCGACCCGGTCGCAGCGCTGGCCCAGGCGTTGAGCCAGCGGCTGGACAGGCCGACGTGGCCGGGGTTGGTGAAGACCCGCCAGACCGCGCCGCAGAAAGAGATGCGTACCCTGGCTCAGAAGCGCGCCAACGTCGCCGGGGCGTTCGCGGCGCGTGGGCCGCTCCGGGGACGGCGCGTGCTGGTCGTCGACGACCTGTTCGATTCGGGAGCGACGCTGGACGAGGTGACGCGGGTGTTGTTTCAGGCGGGCGCGAGCCAAGTCTACGTGCTGACGCTGACCCGAACCATCCACTCGGATGCTTGAGCGGAGCAACGATGAGCAAAGCCCACTGGCTCGCCTTGACCACTCTGTCCGGCGTCGGGAGCGTTACCCTGCGCAGGCTCCTGGACCGCTTCGGCGACCTGGCGGCGGTGTTCGACGCGCCGGACAGGGAGTTGCTCAGCATCCCCCGCGTGACGCCCGACGTCGTCGCCCACCTGCATGCCATCTCCCTGGATGTGCTGAGCGAGGAAATCGCGAGCCTGAGCGACGAGGGCATCACCGTCCTGACCTGGGAGGACGAGGGCTTCCCTGCCCCGCTGCGTCCGCTCCCCGACGCGCCGCCCGTTCTCTTCGTGCGCGGGGAGGTGCGCCGCGCCGATGAGCTGGCGGTCGCCATTGTCGGGACACGCGAGCCGACGCCGCGCGCCCGCGAGTGGGCCGAGGGGCTGGCCTGCGAGGTGGCGGCGCGGGGCGTGACGGTTGTGAGTGGGCTGGCGCTGGGCATCGACACGGCGGCCCACCAGGGCGCGCTGGCCGCGCCGAGTGGCCGGACGCTAGCCATCCTGGGCTCGGGGATTCGGGTTGTGCATCCGCGCGAGAACCGTGACCTGGCCGAGCGCATCATCCAGCGGGGAGCGCTGCTCTCCGAGTTCCATCCGGCGACGCCCCCGCGCGGTCCGCAGTTGATGGCGCGGGACCGCATCGTCAGCGGGCTGAGCCGCGCCGTCATCGTCGTCGAGGCCGGCGAGAAGAGCGGCAGCTTGGACACCGCGGCGCGGGCGCGGCGGCAGGGACGGCCCGTCTTCGCCGTGCCCGGCAGCCCTGGGACCGACGCGCTGCTCGCCCAGGGCGCTGAAACACTCGACATAACCACGCTGGACAGCGATGCCTTCGTCCGCCGCCTCACTTCACCCTCACCTGACGCTCCCCCTCCCCCAACGCAACTGGGTCTGTGGTAAGCCGGCCGCTGGCGCGCTACTCCCTGGCTACCGAATTGCTATAGGGAAGTAAACCTAATCACTCGGGGTACGTTTCCCGCGGGAGTAGCCGCCTTGTTCGCGAACCTCAATCTACCGCAGTTGGCCTTCTTCGCCATTCTGATTGTCTCCTTTGGCCTGCTGCTGACCGAGCGCCTGCGTAATGACCTGGTCGCGCTGCTGATTGTCATTGCGCTGGCCGTCACCGGCATCCTCAAAGCGGACGAAGCCCTGGCGGGCTTCGGCAGCGAGGCCGCCATCGTCGTCGCCGCCATCTTTGTCATGAGCGGCGCGTTCCAGCAGACCGGCCTGGCCGATGTCATCGGGGCCTGGATTGGCCGCCTGGCCGGCAGCAACTACAATCGCATCATCGGCGTCATCATGCCCGCAGTGGCGCTCTTCTCAGCGGTCACGCACCATGTGACGACGACGGCGGTCATGCTGCCCGTTGTCCTCAACCTGTCGCGCGAGCGCCAGATACCGGCCTCCAAGCTGCTCATGCCGCTGTCCTTCGCTGCCTCGCTCGGCACGTGTATCACCCTCATCGGCGCGCCCGCCTTCCTGGTCGCCAGCAGCGTCCTGCAACAGGCCGGGCGGCCCGGCCTGGGCATCTTCTCCATCGCCCCCATCGGGCTGGCGCTGTCCGTCGTGGGCACGCTGTTCGTCCTGTTCGTCGCGCGCTTCCTGCTGCCCAGCCGCGAGACGGGCGAGGACCCGGCGTCGCGCTTCCGCCTCGACAACTACTTCACCGAGGTCAAGGTCCTGTCCGACTCGCCGTGGCTGAACAAGACGCTGGCCGAGGTCAAAGAGGGGGAGCAGTACCAGTTCACGGCGGTGGGCTGGATGCGCGACGGGAAGCAGTTGCGCGGCTCTTACGCCGAACACCAGCTCCAGGAGGGCGATGTCCTGCTGGTCCAGACCACACCCGAGGACATGGTCTCCTTCCGCCAGGAGCCTGGCGTCGAGCTGCACCCCGTCGAGAAGTTCGGCGAGCAGAACGGCGCAACCCACGACGAGGTGGAAGACGTGACCGACCAGTTGGTGCAGGCCGTCGTTGCGCCCGGCTCCGACCTGATTGGCCGCACGCTGCGCGACGTCGACTTCCAGCAGCGCTACGGCCCGATTGTCGTGGGGCTGTGGCGGCGGCAGGGCTATCTGCGCCAGGAGTTGGCGAGTATCCGGCTCCGCGAGGGCGATGTCCTGGTGCTGCAGGGCAACGAGGAGGAACTAGGCCGCATCGCCAACGACCCCAGCTTCCTGATGCTCGTCCCGTTTCAGGGCGAGGCCCGCGTGCGGCGCAAGGCGCGGCTGGCGGGCGGCATCATGCTGCTGACCATCCTCGCCGCCGCCTTCAGCATCCTGCCCCTGGAGATCGCCGCCCTAGCGGGCGCAGTGGCGATGGTCCTGACGGGCTGCCTGACGGCCCGCCAGGCGTACCGCGCCATTGACGTCCGCATCTACGTCTTCATCGCCGGCGCCATCCCGCTGGGCGCGGCGATGCAGAAGAGCGGGGCGGCGGAACTGGTCGCCCACGCCTTGCAGGCCACCATTGGTGGCTGGAACCCGACGCTCATCCTGGCGACAATCTTCATGATCGTGGGCCTGATTACCCAACTCATGTCCGACGCGGCGACCGTCGCGCTGTTCGCACCGGTGGCGGTCGCGCTGGCGCAGGCCCTGGGACACGCGCCGGAAGCGTATGTCGTCACGGTGGCGATGGCCGCCGTGGCGTCCTTCTTCACGCCCATCGGCCACCACGGCAACCTGCTCATCTACGGGCCGGGGCGCTACCAGTTTATGGACTTTGTCAAGGTCGGCACACCCCTGACGCTGCTGGCCTGTGGCGTCGTGGTGCTGCTGGCGCAGATGATCTGGCCTTTGTAGGAGGAAAGGTCCATGCCTAACACACCCTCATCCCCGGCGCCCAGGCCGAGCGCCGCCAGCCCCTCCCTCAACCGCGCCGCCCGCACCGGCCGCCGCACCGAGGACGAGCGGTTGCTGGAGACGCCCCAACCCGACCATGGCGAGTTCACCCACACCGACCCTTGGCGCGTGCTGCGTATCATGGGCGAGTTTGTCGAGGGCTTCGACGCCCTGGCCGAACTGGGCGACGCTGTCACGCTGTTTGGCTCGGCGCGTGTCAAGCCCGACGACCCGCTCTATCAGGCCGCCGTCGAGACGGCGCGGCTGCTGGGCGAGGCCGGCTTCACCATCATCACCGGCGGCGGGCCGGGCATGATGCAGGCGGCCAACCAGGGCGCGCGTGAGGCAGGCGCCCAGTCTGTCGGCCTCAACATTCAACTGCCCTTCGAGCAGAGCGTCAACCCCTATGTCGACATTGCCATCGAGTTTCACTACTTCTTTGTCCGCAAGACCATGTTCGTCAAGTACGCCCAGGCCTTTGTCATCTTCCCTGGCGGCTTTGGCACGCTGGACGAACTCTTCGAGGCGCTGACGCTGGTCCAGACGGGCAAGGTCTCCGACTTCCCCATCATCCTGTTTGGCTCGGACTACTGGCAGGGGTTGTTGGACTGGCTGCGGGCGCGGCTGCTGGCCGAGGGCAAGATCGCCGCGGCCGACCTGGATCTGCTGGTGGTCAGCGACTCGCCCGCCGAGGTGCGCGACATCATCGTTCGTTGTCGCCAGAACCAGTGCTGGCGGCCGGAGGCTGAGGCCCAGGCCCGCGAGACAACACGGCAAGTGTTGTCCCCCTAAACCTTGCACGTTCTTTGCCTGTTATGTTATACTACGTCCGTAGTTACCACTCCAGTCATTCACCTTCAAGGAGGACGGTATGGCGAGCACGCACAAGATTCGTGAGATCAAGGGTCTCGACGAAGCGACACGGGGCAAGTTGGAGGAAGCGGGCATCCTGACGGTTGAGCAGTTGCTGGAGGAAACGAACACGCCCCAGCGGAAGGGTGCGCTGGGCAAGAAGATCGGCGTCGCCGGGCCGCAACTCACCGAGTTGATTAACCGCGCCGACCTGATGCGACTCAAGGGCGTTGGGACGGAGATGGCGAACCTGTTGGAGGAGTGCGGCGTCGACTCATGCAAGGAGTTGCAGCATCGCACCCCCGCCAACCTGCAAGCCAAGCTCAAGCAGACCAACGACGAGAAGAAGATCACCCACCACGCGCCGACGCTGGCCCAGGTCGAGGCGTGGGTCAAGGAAGCCGCCGAGCTGGTCAAGCAGCAGCAAGCCGCCGCGCAGTAGACGCCTCATAAGCGCCTTCGATAGACCTGACAGGTTTTCGCAAACCTGTCAGGTCTGCTGTTTCCTCGTTTGCTGTTCCTCCATGAACCGTATATAATCCGAATCAGTACGGCACGCCCTTTCTCCCAATAGTGTAGCGGCTATGATGCTCATCTCGGCCCAGCCCGCTTAGGTTGGAGCTTCTTCTGGCACACTTCGACCCCGGCCTCACGCTGGCCTCGCCTCAGCCCCGTATGACCCTCAGAACTGCCCTCGCCGACCGCATCCCACGTGTGGAAACGCTGCGCTGGCTGGCGGGCGTGTACTTCGTCATTCTTGGCGCTTCGCTGCTGATTCTGCCGTCAAGCTCGTTCAGCGCCTGGCTGGGCGAGACCTGGCTGCGCGGAGCCGTGACCGCTGGGTCGGGCATCGCGCTGCTGTGGGTCGCGGGTGGGCTGCTACCGCGTCGCGTCGCGGTCGTTGTCTCCATCCTGGTGGCCCTCTTCCAGCTGCGCATCGCGCTCGACTATGTCGCCACGGGCAACCCGGCGCCGGTCGCCATCCTCGGCTTGCTCGCGCTGGGTCTTCTCCTCTCGCCCCTCGCGCCTCCCGCGCAAGTCGACAGCGCTCGTCGGCGTCCGGATGCGCTGGGTCTCATTCTCGGCGCGGCTCAGGCCGTGCAGGGCTTAGACTTCCTGGTCCGTCCCGGCGCTGCGGTTGGTATCCCCACCCAGTTGGGCGTTCCCCCGACGGTGTTCGGGACTGTCTTCCTTGTCGCGGGCCTGGCTGTGGTCGTCGTTCAACTCATTCCTGGCGTCCCCCGTGTTCTCTACTGGGCCGCTCACCTTGTTTCCGGCGGTGCGCTCCTGGGGCTGTGGCTGGCTCAGTCGGTCCTTCTGGAAGCGTTGTTGTGGACCCTGGGGGCGGCGGTTGTGGTGCGCGGCATCGCGACGGTGGCCTTGCCGTGGTGGAGCGAGTGGGCCGCGCGCTTCGACCCGCAGGCCCTGCGACCGCGCCTGGCGCTGGCCCTCGTCACGGCGTCCTTTGTCCCCCTGCTGATTGTGTTACCCATTCTGCTTAACGGCCTGGACCAGGGCGCGGCGGGACCTGGGCAGGGGCCGGATATCACCCGCGCTCGCCAGGTGGCCTTCGCCGTCACCATCCTGGCGGGCACCGCGGCAGCAGTCTGCGGCTGGTGGCTGGCCGGCCGGCTGGCCGCGCCTATCGGAGCCTTGACCCGTGATGTTGGGCGCATCGCCACCGGCGATCGAACGGTCGTGTTGACTGGCGACGGCCCGACCGAGATCGCCCGCTTGAGCCGGGCCGTCGAGACGATGGCCGTGACGCTCGACACGCGGGCGGCGGAGCGTGACCGGCTCATCGGCCAACTCCAGGCGCAGAACGAGGAGTTGCGCACGCTGGAAGCGGCGCGCGAGGACTCCATCCGCGCCATCTCCCACGACCTGCGTAACCCGCTGACCGCGCTCTATGGCTTCGCGCAACTCCTGGCGCGGGATACGACCAAGCTCGGTCTGGAGAAGCAGGCTCGCCTCGCCACGTCCATTGTCAGGCTCAGCCAGAACCTGACGGACATGATCCAGGACCTGGCCGAGTCGCTGCGGTTGGAGGCGGGACAGGTGGAATTGCGCCCGGAGCGGCTCGACCTGCCCGACTTTATCGCCGACGTGCGCGAGCGGGTTGGCGAGCCGCAGCAGGTGGCGCGCGTTGTGTTGGACGCTCAAGCGGACCTCCCGCCCGTCCTGGCCGACCCGCGGCGGCTGGAACGCGTCCTCACCAATCTCGTCAGCAACGCCCTCAAGTACTCCCCGTCCGACGCCCCCGTCACCATCCGCGCCACGAACGGCGGGGACATGGTCTGCATCGCCGTCGAGGACCGTGGGCAGGGGCTGACGCCTGCCGAGCAGGAACGCCTCTTCACCCGCTACTATCGCGCCGCCAGCGCCCAGGGGCACGACTCGGGCCTGGGGCTGGGGCTGTACATCGCCCGCCGCCTGGTCGAGGCGCACGGCGGCGCCATCTGGGTCGACAGCGAGCCGGGCCGTGGCTCCACCTTTGCCTTCACCGTGCCCGTCGCAGACAATCAGGTCACGAGGCCCATGTAGCCGGTGTCATGCCGAATGGAGTGCGGCATCTGCTCTGGAAGGGTCTGAGAGGGAAAATAAGACAACGGCGGACGAGAGACATCTCTCATCCGCCGTTGTCGTGAAGGGGGAGGGGGTTTAGCCCTGCTGGCCCTGCTCCTGTTGACCCTGCTCTTGCTGGCCCTGCGCCAGGTCGGCCTGGCGCTTCTCGACGGCGCGGAGGATGGTCACGCGGTTGCTGTGCGCCGTCTCGTACTCGCGCACCTGCTGCAGCTGCTCGGCGTTCATGCCTTCGAGCTGGGCATTGATCTCATCCACCGTCAGGTCGCCGTAGCCCGGCAGGGGCATGCGGTCGGCCAGCAGGCGGTCAATGGCGCGCAGGATGCCCTGGCGGTTCTCGTGGGCTTCCTCGAAGCGGCGCACCTTCAGCAGGTCCTCGTCGTTCAGCTCAGGCAGGCGCTCGACGGCGTCGCGCACCGTCAGGCCCACGTAGTCGGTCACGCCGATGAGTTCGCCCAGGCGGCGCTCGGTGGCGCGTAGGACGGACACGCGGTTGCCGTGGTTCGCCTCATACTCGCGGATGGCCAGCGCCTGGTCGACGTCCAATTCGGCCACTTGGCGGGCGATCTCAGTCGCGTTCGTCTCGTTGTAGTTGGGCAGCGGCTGGCGCTTCGCCAACTCCTCGTCGATGGCCTCCAGGACGCCCTTGTGCGCCGCGTGCGCCTCTTCGTAGCGGCGCATGCGCAGCAGGTCTTCCTCGTTGAGCGCGGGGATGCGCTCCACCAACTCAGGCACGCGCATCTCGTCGTAGCCGCGGAACGGCGCGGTCTCCAACTCGCGCTGGCGCTCGGCCTCAGCCTGGCGGCGCTCCTCGGCGCGACGCTCCTTCTCCTGCTGGGCCTCGGCCTGGCGGCGCTCCTCCTCGCGCTTGGCTTGCGCCTGGCGGCGTTCCTCGGCGCGGCGCTCCTTCTCGCGCTGCGCCTCGGCCTGGCGACGCTTCTCCTCGCGCTTGGCAGCCGCCTCGCGGCGCTGCGCCTCGGCCTCGGCGTCCTCGATGGCCGTGTCCAGGCGGTGGTTCAGGCGGTCCACCTTGCGCTCCACGCTACGCACTTCGTCCTTCGTCACCACCCCCAGGTCGTCGACAAGGTTCTCGGCCATCGTCTCGACACGCGTCTCGATGGCTTCTTCCACCTCGCGCACCTCGGCCTGGCCGCGGCGCAGCAGGCGCTTGAGGGCGGCGCGGTTCGACAGATCGACATACTCGCCGCGGGCGGCGAAGCGGTTCACCAACTCGGTCGTGCTGCGGGTGGTCAGATTCGCGGCGCCCAGAGTCACGCGCCAGCTCTTGCGGGCCGCGCTCATCGTCTTCTTGGTCACTGAAACAACGGGTTTGGTCAACATACCTCAGCTCCTATCTTCTTTATGGCCTCTGTAGGGAGGACTTCACTGTCCTTTAGCAATGGCTGTGCCATCATAACGCGTTGCGTCAACATAATGTGCTGCAATGCGTCAAAATGCTGTATGACTTGACGTTTAGGATAACCTAGAGTACAGTTGAAGAAGATTGAGACTCGCGCTGTGAGGCCAGGAGGGAGCCATGACCTTGCTACCCGTGGTCGACATCCTCAACGATGCCACCGGAGCCGTCCACCGTCGACTGGCGGCCTTGCCCTTCCTGGCGGCGCTCGCCGACGACAGACTGCCGCGCCAGAGCTACGCGGGCCTGCTCCGCGCCCTGGCCCTCAGCCACGAGAGCCTGGAAGGCGCGTTGAGCCAGGCGGCCGAGCCGCGCGTGGCGGCCGTGTGGACGGGGGCGCTGCGCTGGCTGCCCAGTCTCCAGAGTGACCTCCACGCCCTGGACGCCGACCACATCGAAGACACCCCGGCAGCGACGGTGCGTGCTGTGCTCCTTGCGCAGTCCATCCGCCAGGCCGCGCAGGCCACGCCCATTGCCCTGCTTGGCTACACCTATGCCGTGTACACGCTGCTCGGCGACCAAGCGCTCGCGCGTGTCATGCAAGGGCAGGCCGACCGACAACCGGCCGGCAGTGCGTATGTGCGTCATGCTCAGCGCTGGCTCGCGGTGGAGCGGCGTCAGTTTGAGCAGCGCCTGAACGACACGCCCCTCACCCCCGACGACCTGACTGTAATCGTCATGGCCGCCAGCCACTGGCTGCGGGGTCTGCGCGACGTGATCGCCGCGCTCTACCCGCTCCGCCCCCTGGCGCCGGAGCAACTGGTCGCCCTGCTCAATCCGCGCGCCGGCTCGCACGCCATCCCGGTCGAAGCAGCCGAACTCGACGCCGCCTTACGAGCAGGCGAGCGGACGTATGCCCGCTTCCCGTACTACACGGTCCGCTACGGGGAGAAGGGCCTCCAGTTCACCCGCAGCGACAGCGCGTGGCTCGTCACCCTGACCCGCCTGACCGCGACGACTGTCACCCACCAGGTCGTGTGGCTGGCCGACCTGCTGGCGCAGCGGGGTATGCCGCGCTGGCTGCTGGAAGTCCACCTGGGCTATCTATTCGAGGAGTTGACGCAGCGGCGGCCAGCCCACCGCCTGGAGTACGAGAAGCTGCGCGATGCTGCGGCGGTACTGGCGCAGACGCGGCGCGCCGTCATTGGAGATGGCGTCCTGTTGGCGCTGGAGGACGAGTTTGCGGCGCGGCTCGACGCCAAGTGGCGGACGCCGTTACAGGGGGTCGGGGGGATGTTGGCCGCCGCCGTCGCCGACGAGCAGGCGGGCGTCAAGTACGCGGTCAGCAGCCTGGCCGAGTGGCTGCTGGAGGAGGGCCGGTTTCCAAGGTCGGTGCGCGAGGCGACGCGGGAGACGCTGGCGCGCGCCCACGCTGAGGCCCAGCGGGCGGTCCTGGCGGCGCGCTCGTCGGGCGTTTCCTCCAACGTCGCCGCTGGCCGAACGAGGAGTCGGCTCTAAAAAGAGACGCGCGCAGTTGCTTCGCCCCCACGACTTGGGTTTCCCCCTTCCCCTTGGTGACCGAATAGTAGACGAGGACAGGGGAGTCGTAGACGACGGCCTGCGCCTGATCCTGCGCCAGTGGCCGTTGGCCGTGTTGACAGCCGTCCCCATCTTCCCTATGATTGGCGGGTCTTGTGTCGACCACCGTTACCCCCTCGGAGACCCGCATGCTATCCACTCAGACCAGCCCGACCCCAGCGCCTGTTGTCGGTCAGCCCCACAAGCTCCTCGAAGGCCGCGAGAAAGTGACGGGTAAAACCCGCTTCGGCACCGACCTGACCCTGCCGGGCCTGCTCCACCTGCGACTCGTCCTCAGCCCGTACGCCCACGCGCATATCGTAAGTATCGACGCTTCCCAGGCGCTCGCGCTGCCGGGTGTCGTGGCCGTCCTCACCGCCGCCGACCTGCCGCCGCGCGTTCGCCGCCCGCTGTCGCGGGCCCAGGCCATGCTGGCCCACGAGCGTGTCCTGTTCCGCGGCCAGCCCGTCGCCGTCGTCGTTGCGCAGAGTGAGGCAGTCGCCGAGGACGCCGTCGACCTGGTCGAGGTGGAGTACGAGATGCTCGATGCGGTGGTGGACCCGCTACAGGCATTGGCGCCGGGCGCGCCCCTCGTCTGGCCCGACGGCCTGCCCTCCGAGTCGGAGGAACTGGCCGCCCACGGCGCGACACCGACGGGCCAGGCCGCTGAGGCCACGAGTGTCACCAATGTCGCCTCCACCAGCCGCTTTACGCGCGGCGACATCGCCCAGGGCTTCGCCGAGGCCGACGGCATCGTCGAGCGCACCTACCGCACGCCTCGGGTCTATCAGGCTTACTTCGAGCCGCGCGTGACGGCAGGGGGCGCTGCTTGGCGGGCAGGAGGGGCAGGGCGATCTGCAGGGCGTACAGACAGAAGGAGTGC
>CAZLBQ010000098.1:0-14841 GCA_964557745.1 uncultured Anaerolineales bacterium | reverse complement strand
TTAGCTACTCCGACCAGAACCATGACATCGCCAACCGCCTCTATGCCGACCTCCAGAGCGCTGGCGTCCGCTGCTGGTTCGCCCCCCACGACCTGCCCATCGGCGAACCCATCGTTCGCGGCCTCGACGAGGCCATTCAGGGGACCCAGAAGCTCCTGCTTGTGCTCTCCAAGGAAGCCCTCGCCAGCCACTGGGTCCAGCACGAAGTCGAGAGTGCTCTCTACCGCCAGGCCAGCGAAGGTCGGGACATCCTGCTGCCCATCCGTCTCGATGACGAGGTCCTGACGCGCGACACCCCGTGGGCCCTGCGCCTGCGGCAATTCAACATCGGCGACTTCACCCACTGGCAAGACCGCGACGCCTACCAACAAGCCTTCGCCCGCCTCCTCCACGATCTCAAAGCCGAGCCATCACCATAGCGCCGCTCCCCGCCCGGTATTTGACCCCTGTTTGTGGTAAAATATGTGTAGAATCGGTCATTTGTGGAGGGACGCATGGGCGACGTATTCATGGTGGAAGCCGTTCGGGCACCCATTGGCCGCGGACGACCCGACGGCAAGCTGGCCCACCTGCGGCCGGAGACGCTGGCGGCGCAGGTCTTGAACGGGCTGGTGGAGCGGGCGGGTGTCGAGCCGGGCGCGGTCGAAGACGTGGTCATGGGCTGCGTGACGCAGACGGGCGAGCAGGGGGCCAACATCGGCCGCCTGGCCGTCTTGAGCGCGGGCTGGCCGGTCACGGTGCCGGCCGTCAGCGTCAACCGCATGTGCGGCAGCTCGCAGCAGGCCATCCACCAGGTGGCGCAGGCGCTGGCGGCGGGCGACATGGACCTGGCGGTGGCGGGCGGTATCGAGATGATGAGCCGCGTGGCGATGGGCAGCGACTGGCCCGCGCCGTTCACGCCCGACGTCCCCTACGACCTGGTCGGCCAGGGGCTGTCGGCGGAGATGATGGCGGACAAGTGGGAACTGTCGCGCGACGAACTGGACGACTACAGCTACCGCAGCCACTACCTGGCGGCTCACGCCACCCGCGACGGCTGCTTCAAGGCCGAGATGCTGCCCGTCGCGGGCCTCGACTACGACGAGGGCATCCGCATGGAGCCGGACCGCCACAAGATGTGGTTTCTGAAGCCCGCCTTCAGGCCCGACGGCAGGGTCACGGCCGGCAATTCGAGCCAGATCAGCGACGGGTCGGCCGCCGTGCTGCTGGCATCGGAGACCGGCTTGAAGCGCTTCGGGCTGAAGCCCCGCGCCCGCTTGGTGAGCCGCATCGTGGTAGGCGACGACCCGGTGCTCATGCTGGCGGGTCCTATCCCCGCGACGCGCAAGGCGCTGGAGCGGGCCGGGCTGCGCCTTGACCAGATTGACGCCGTTGAAATCAACGAGGCCTTCGCCTCGGTCGTCCTGGCCTGGGCGAAAGAGTTGGTGGCGGATATGGCGTCGGTCAACGCGTGGGGCGGGGCGATTGCGCTAGGGCATCCGCTCGGCGCGAGCGGGGCGCGGTTGATGACGACGCTGCTGCACCGGCTGGAAGCGGGAAACGGGCGCTACGGGCTGCAGACCATGTGCATCGGCCACGGCATGGCAACGGCGACGGTCATCGAACGCGTCTAGGCGCTACGCTGGCCCACAAGAGACCGCCCGCACGTGCTGTGCGGGCGGTTTTTGTCATGCTCTCCTCAGTCGAGGATCGTGCCGCCGAACGGACGAGGGGGGAGTGGGGCAGGCGCGTGGCGGCTCTCCAACGCGGCCCGACGGTCGGTCAGGATTTGATTGCGCAGATCATCGTGGGACAGATCGGTATACGCCAGCCGGGCGTACACCAGTTCAGGGGCCAAGCCGTTGACGCCGTTCTCGAAGTAGCCGTTCACACGGGCCTCGGATTGGCTCAACCGCCGCTCCAACGCGTCGTTGGCCACCGCCGCCACGGGGACGGAGGCAGTCACGGTGGACTGGGCCGCGGGCAGGCCGCGGCGGACTTGGAAGCCGTCCAGGGTAACAAGCGACGCCGCGACAACCAGGATGACGGCGAACACAGGCGCGAACAGCCGCAGGGCGGTGAAGAGGGACAGGCGGCGCTGGGCACGTGCTTGCGCTTCTTCTGCGATCTCCGCTGCTGCGTCGTGGATGCGCGCCCAGACATCGACATGGGGCATGTCGCTGCCGGCCTTGATCAGTTTCGCCCGCAGTTGGGGATCATCCAGATGTGTCACCGAGCACCATCCATTCTTCGAAGAGGTCGAGCGTCTCGCCCGCCGGCGCCGGGCCGAACGACAGTGCATCGCGTAGGCGGTTGCGGGCGGTATGGAGCCGCGACTTGACGGTGCCCGGACGGCAGCTCGTCGCCTCGGCAACCTCGTCGATGGAGAGATCGTTAAAGTAGTAGAGAACGGCGGCGGTGCGGAAGGGCTCCTCTAGCCGCGCCAGCGCCGCACGGATGCGAGCGCGCTCGTCGGCCTGGATGACCTGCGTCACCAAGGAAGCGCCGTGCGCGGGCAGTAACGGGTCTAGCGCTTCGGTCGCATGACGCCGCTGATTCCGCATGTACATCCGGGCCTCGTTGGTGAGGATGGTCAGGAACCAGGGTCGGAAGGGGCGCGCCACGTCGAAGCGGTGCAGGTTGCGCAAGGCGTTCAGAAACGCCGTTTGCGTGATGTCTTCAGCCGCCTGGCGCTCGTTGGTCATCAGGTATGCCGTCCGCAGCGCGATGTCCTGGTACAGGTTGACCAGGCGGGCATAGTCCCGCATGTCGCCGCGCTGGCACGCCATCAAGAGATCCTGTTCTTCGTCCGGTTGCACGGCGCTCCCATCCGCAAGTGTCGCCATCGTCTAAACCTTTATATGCCCAAGCGGCACGCCCGGTTCGTCTAGCGCGCCGCCGTCATCTCGGTGATGCTCAACTCGCCCAGCAGGTGGTCTTGCGCCGTGGGTGTGTAGCCCTTGACATACGGCTTGACCAGGAAAAGGTTCTCACTATGGTAGAGCGGCGCGACGGCCACATCGGCCAGCACCATCGCCTCGGCCTCCTGATAGAGCTGGCCACGCCGTAGCGGGTCCGTCTCGGCATCGGCAGCGCGCTGCAAGCGGTCCACGTTCTCGTTCTTGTAGCCATAGCGCGCCGCGAAGGCCTTGCTGTCCCAGTAAGCCGACATCCAGTTCTGGGCATCGGGGTAGTCGCTGCACCACCCGCCGAGGGTCAGCAGCGGCGACGTCGCCAGGCTCTTCGACATGGCGGTCAGCGTCGTCGGCTCGACTGGGTCGAGCACCACCTTCGCCCCCAGGTGACTCGTCATTTGATCGGCCAGGAACTCGAAGCGGCTCTTGTTGCGTGGCGTCGCCGCGTAGCTCAACTTCACCTCGCCCTGGAAACCCGCCCGCTCCCAGGCCGCCCGCGCCGCCAGCGGATCGAAGGCCAGGTCGCGCCCGGCGTCGGGGTTGTGGTCGGGCAGGCCGACGGGAATCCAGGCAGTCGTCGGCGTGCCCACGCCGCGCAATACATCGCGCACGAACTGCGCGCGGTCGATGCCCTTCGCCACCGCCAGCCGTGCGTCGCGGTTGTCGAACGGCGGGCGCGTCTGGTTAAAGAAGAAGCCCAGGGTACACGCGCTGCTCGTCCGCACCACCTCCTGACTGAGTGCGGGGTCCTTCAGGACCGCGTCCAGGTCTTCCGCCGCCAGGCTCAGCATGTCCAACTCCCCGGCGCGGTAGGCGTCGAAGGCCACCTTCGAGTCAGTGACGAAGCGCAGCTCAATGCGGTCGAGGTGGGCCGGGCGCGAGTAGTACGGGTTGGGCGACAGCACCGCCAGGGTCTTCTCCTCAAGGCGATCGAGCTTGAACGGCCCGTTGCCGATGTGGTTCTCGGCTTTCGCCCACCACATCTCCCCGCCCCGCTTGGCGACATCCTCTCGCCTCGGGTAAGCAATCCCCAGCGACATGTGCGACGGCAGATAGGCAATCGGCTGGCGGGTGCGAATTTGTAGCGTGCGGTCGTCCACTGCCTTCACCGCGACCTTGTCGCGCAACTCCTTCAGCTTCTCTGGGGCGGTCTTCTTCGGGTCGGCGGCGCCGTACGCTTCGG
Source organism: uncultured Anaerolineales bacterium (assembly GCA_964557745.1). GTDB lineage: Bacteria > Chloroflexota > Anaerolineae > Epilineales > JAHCIE01 > JAHCIE01. The sequence goes on along the minus strand of CAZLBQ010000098.1, from coordinate 10,764 downwards.
CCCCTTCAATGTCAAACGTGCTCGCCTGGTACTGCCCCGCCAGGTTAGGACTGGCGGCGCGCTTCAGCGCGTACTCGAAGTTCTGCGCTGTCAGCGGCGCGCCGTCGCTGTACTTGAGACCAGGGCGGAGGGTGAACGTCCAGGTCAGCCCGTCGTCGGCGACCTGCCAACTCTCCGCGGCCCCGCCCACGATGTTCAGGTTCGTGTCGAGGCGAGTCAGGCCCTCATACAGCAGGCGCAGCACGGTGATTTCGTTGGTGTATGCCGCCTGATGGGGGTCGAGTGTATCCGGGTAGGTACCAATATTATATCGTAATACTCCGCCCTTTCCCAATTCCGGCCCGGTTGTCGGGGTGGCGGCCACAGGGGCAGGGGCGACGCGCGGCCCTTCGCCCACGCCCACCTGGGCAGGGCCGGCGGGACGGGCGCGGTTCAGAGTCACGAAGGTCGCGACGGTGATAACGAGAATGGCGGCTGCGGCAGCCGCCCAACTGGCCGTCCGCACGACAACCTGCCAGCGGTAGCGGCGGGCGTGCGCCGCGGCAATCTGCTCTGTCGGCTCTTTCAGGCGCGGCCAGAGATCGACGGGCCGCACGTCGCGGCTGGCGTTGTGCAAGGCATCCCCCAGTTCGGGGTCATCCGGATGGGTCATCACTGAGTTTCCATTTGGGTAGCGGCGCTCGGGTGGGTGGTTTCGGGTTGGGCGTCAGCGACAGGAGCGGTGTGAGCACTTCGCGCAGGCGTTGGCGCGCGGTGTGCAGCCGCGATTTGACGGTCCCCGGCTGGCTGCCTGTCGAAGAGGCGATTTCGTCCACGCTCAGGTTGTTGAAATAGTAGAGGACGGCGGCGGTGCGGAACGGCTCGTCGAGTTGGGCCAGCGCCGCGCGAACAAGGCGGCGCTCGTCGGCCTGCATGGCTTCTAGTAAGGGGGAGTCGGCGTCACTGGGCAGGCTGGGGTCGAGGTCGTGGAAGGGCTGGCGGCGCTGGGAGCGCAAGACCATGCGCGCCTCGTTGACGAGGATCGCCAGGAACCAGGGGCGGAAGGGACGCGACAGGTCGAAGCGGTGAATGTTGCGGAACGCGCTGAGGAAGGCGTTCTGGGCGATGTCTTCAGCAGTCTGCTGGTCGCCCGTCATCAAAAAGGCAGTGCGCAGCGCCACATCCTGGTAGGTGTGGACGAGCTGCGCAAAGGCGTTGGTATCACCGCGCCGACAGGCCAGAATCACGGCCTGCTCCGCGTCGTATTGCTGCACCTGTCCCCCTCTCACTGGACAGTTGGGAAAAGCGGGGGCAGTGCAGCCGAGAGAGGTGTCCTTCACGTCGCCTGGCCAGCGAACGGGTGAGAGAGGGAGAACGCCGCCTCTCGGCTGCCACCGCATCCCCACTGATACTTCTTATATGCAGCGAGAGGACGCGCGGTTGGCGCAAAACAGCCTGATTTATGCCTTACACAACGGTTGGAAGGTGTAGCCCTGGGCGGTCAGCGTGCGGAGGATCGTGGCGAGGGCCGTCACGGTCTGCGAGCGGTCGCCGCTGCCGGTGTGGGAGCCGTCGTGCAGCAGGACGATGGACCCTGGCCGGACCCGCTGCAGAACGAACGAGGCGATACGCTCGGCGCCCGGCCGCGTGAAGTCCTTGGGGTCGATGGTCCACATCACCACGGAGTAGCCAAGAGCGGCGGCGTAGCGGGGTGTGAGCGCATCGCGTGATCCAAACGGGGGCCGCAGGCAGCGCGCCCCGAGAGGCCACAGCGCCGCCTGGGTCTTGAGGACCTCCGTGTTGAATACGTCGCGCGGCAGACCCCGCAGCCCACGATGGGTGAAGGTGTGGTTGCCGACGGTGTGGCCCTCGGCGGCCATGCGCTGGACCAGGTCGGGGTAGAGTTCGGCCTGGCGGCCGACGACAAAGAAGGTCGCGTCGGCGTGATACTGGGCTAGCAGGTCCAGAACCTGGGCCGTGTAGGGCGGGTTCGGCCCGTCGTCGACACTGAGATAGACCATTTTGGGACGCGACGGTTGCGCCGTGGACTGCGGGGGCGCCATCGGCGGGACGCGGCGGGTAGCGGTGGGCGTCGTAGCGGGCGCGCTGGCCTCCGGCGCGCCCAGGGCCAGCAGCGGCCACAGCAGGGCGGCGAGCACCGCGAACCAGAGGATGCTTAACCTAACATGGAGCAAGCGACGCGAGTCGTCCATTGTAGGCTCCCCCATCTTACACGGGCGGCGGCTCCCCCAGAACGGTGGTGACGGCGTCGGCCACGACCTGCGGCGCTTCCATCGGAATGAAGTGCGACAGGTCGGGCAGCAGCACGTCCTCGCCGCGCGCGAAATGCGAGGCCAGGTCGGGGGCGGTGGGCGAGGCGGCCAGGTCCTCCACCGAGGATGTCAGACCCAGACCGCAGCGCAGGACGCGCACCGGGACGTTGACCTGGGCGATGGCGTCGTAGATGTCGCGGTTCTCGACCAGGCGGCTCGACTTGTAGACGTAGGCCTCGATCTCGGGCGGGCAGGCCAGAACGTAGCCGTGGCCATGGGGCGCGGGCAGCAGGCCGTACTCGCAGTAGTCACGCAGGACCTCGACCCGCCACGTGTTGAAGGGCGGGCGGTCCTGGAAGCGGACGAACATCTCGTGGGGCGACCGCCAGTGGTTGCGGCGGGCCTCGGTGAAGTGGCGCGCGGGCGTCGGGACAGTGAACTGATACGCGTCGGGCGAGAAAATCACGGGGTCGACCAGAACCAGGGCGGCGAACAGGTCGGGGGCCAGGGCCGCCGCGCGCGCGATGGCATGGCCGCCCATGGAGTGGCCGACGGCGATAGCGCCACGCAGGCCGAGGGCCTGGCTGACGGCGGCGGCATCCGCGCCAAACTGCCGCCAGTGGTAGGGCAGCGGCGGCTTGGCGGTGCGGCCGTGGCCGCGCGCGTCGACAGCGAAGCAGTGGCGGCCGGGGAGCCGGGCAATGACCTGGTCCCAGCAGCGGCTGTGGAAGCTGGTGGCGTGAAAGAAGATAACCGGCGGCGCGGCGACACCCGCGTCGCCCGGCCACTCGTAAGCGGCAAAGGCTAGATCGTTGGCGTAGACGGTGCGCTCGATGGGGTGCATGGGCCAATTATACGCCGGGTGTGTCGTCAAGCGCAGCCGCGACGGCCTGGTCGAGGGACAATTCGCGCCCCGCCCGCCACAGCTCCGTGAAGCGGGCGTCGCCCAACGCGGCCCGCGTGCGCTCAATGGACTGGGCATAGTCGGCGCGGCGGTCGGGCGAGACGAAGTCGCTGGTCGCCTCGTCCAGCGCCGCCGCCGCGCCATAGAGCCGCGCCGCCCGCGCCGGACAGCCCTTGGCCAGCGCCACGGTCGCCAGCCCAACGATGCTCCGCGCCACACGGTGGCGATCTAGCAACGGATGCGCCGTCTGCAAGGCCGCCTTGAAGTACGGGCGGGCCGTCGTATCATCGCCCTCCTTGTGGGCCAGGTAGCCGAGGTTATGCAACGCCAGCACCATGGCGGCGCGGTTGCCAAACTCGCGCAACAGGGCCAGGCTCTCATCGTGGTAGCGGTGGGCGGCGGGATAGTCGCCACGGGCGACGGCCAGCACCCCCAGGTTGTTGAGGGCCGTGGCAAGGCCCGCCCGGTTGCCAAACTCGCGGTGGATGTCGGCCGCCTCCTGGGTGTAGGCGTGGGCCGTCTCGTAGTCGCCCAACTGCCAGGCAAAGATGGCGAGGGTGAGCAAGATACCGCCGCTCTGGAGCCGGTCGCCCTGCTGGCGGACGAGGGCCAGGGTCTCGCGCGCCCACGCCTGGGCCTGCTCATAGTCGCCGGCGCGCTGGGCGAGCTGGGAGTGGCCGGCGTACACCTGGGCCAGCGCGTGCCGGTCACCCCGCCGCCGCGCCTCGGCTTCGCTCTCCACCAGCAGCGCGCGCGCCGCGTCCAAGTCGCCACAGCGGATGAGGACGTTGACCAACGCCGGGAGGATGCGCGGCAGGTAATCACACGGCCCGGCGCGGCGACACTCCGCCAGGCCGGCTTCGATGGTGCGGCGGGCGGTGACGCAGCGGTCCTGGTCAAAGAATTCAGCCTGCAAGGTTCCTACCGCCCACAGCGCTTTCGCCCGCACGGCGGGCGGCAGGGGGCGATCCTGGATATCGAGCAAGGCCGTCAGGGCGCCGTAGCACTCGTGCCAGTAGCCCCGCCCGGTCCAGAAGTAGCCCAGCGGCGTCACCAGCCGCAGCCCGATTTCCGGCTCGCGCTCCTTGACCGCCCACTCGATAGCAGCACGCAGGTTATCATGCTCCCGTTCCAGACGGTTGAGCCACATGAGTTGGTCGGGGCCTTCGAGCGGGCGCTCGGCGGCCTCAGCCAGGGCGCGATACGCCTCGGCGTGGGCGCGCCGCGTCGCCGCCGCCTCCCCCGTCAGCGCCAAGCGCTCCAGGGCGTACTCACGAATTGTCTCCAGCATCGAGAAGCGCGTCTCGCCGCTCGGGTCGTCCAGCTGGCGCAGCAAGCTCTTGGCGACGAGTTCGCCAACGCCGTCCAGCACGTCCAACGGCAGGGGGCCGGCGGCCGTGACGACGGCTTCCGCCATCTCAAATGTGCAGCCGCCGGCGAACACGCCCAGGCGGCGGAAGAGGGCCTGCTCGCCGGTGTCCAGGAGATCGTAGCTCCACTCGATGGCGTTGCGCAGCGTTCGCTGGCGCTCCGGGAGATCGCGCGCTCCACCCGTGAGCACGTTCAGGCGGCTGGACAGGCGCTGGAGAAGCGCCTGGGGTGAGAGCGTCCGAATCCGGGCCGCCGCCAGCTCGATGGCCAGCGGCAGGCCGTCCAGGCGGGCGCAGATCTCGGCGATGGCGGGCGCGCTCTCGTTGGTAACGTGGAAGTCGGGCTTGATGGCGACGGCGCGCTCGATGAACAACTCGACCGCGCTGTACTGGGACAGCCGATCGAGGCTGGGCAGGTGATGAGCGTCGGGCAGGGACAGCGTCGGCACCGGGAACTCGCGCTCGCCCCGGATATGGAGCGGCACGCGACTGGTGACCATGACCTTCAAACGCCGCGCGTGGCCCAACAGGTCGGCCACCAGTGGCGCGGCCTCGACCACCTGCTCGAAGTTGTCGAGGACCAGCAGCATGTCTTTCTCACGCACGTAGTCCAGCAGTAGGTCGAGCAGCGAGCGCCGCCCGCTCTCCTGGCTCTCCCGCACGTCGAGCGCCTGCGCGATGGCCGACACGACCAGCGACGCGTCCCCCACCAGGCCGAGGTTGACGAAGAACACGCCGTCAGCGAAGTCGTTGAGAAGCTCGGCGGCAACGTGCAGCGCCAGCCGCGTCTTACCGATGCCGCCGGGCCCGGTCAGCGTCACCAGGCGATTGCCTGGCTGTCTCATCATCTCACTGACCAGCGCCAGTTCCCGCTCCCGCCCGACGAGCGGCGTCAGCGGGGCGACGAGGTTGTTAGGTCGCGTGTTGAGGGTGCGCAAGGGGGGGAAGTCGGCAGGTAGGTCGGCGACCACTGCCTGGTAGATGTGCTCGACGCCGGCCAAGTCCTTGAGGCGGTGCTCGCCCAGATCACGCAGGCTGACGGTGGGCAGCAGATGCTCGCGGACCAGGGCCTGGCTCGCCAACGAGAGCAGGATTTGCCCCCCGTGCCCAGCATCCAGGATGCGCGCTAGGCGGTTGAGCGCCTGGCCAAAGTAGTCGCCGTCGCGCTCGTCGGCGATGCCGGTGTGGAGGGCCATGCGGACACGGAGAGTGACGATGGACGATGGACGATGGACGATTTGCCCCTCGCCGTGACTCGCCTCTGTCAATCGTAAGTCGTCAATCTGAAATCGTAAATTCCGCTGCGCGTCGACAGCAGCGGCGAGCGCATCGGGCGCGGCGGTGAAGGCCGCGCAGAATTGATCGCCCATTGTCTTGAAGACGTGCCCCCCATGCGCGGCGATGGCTTCGCGCAGGATGGCGTCGTGGCGCGCGAGGGCAACCTCCATGGCCGCCGCGTCGCGCTCCCAGAGGAGGGTACTGCTTTCGATATCGGTGAACAGGAAGGTAATCGTGCCAGTGGGTGGGGCAGGCATAAACAATCTCACTCGGTCACTGCGCGGCTTCGCCGCCGCGTCTGAGTCGATTATACCACATCCGCGCCGGGCGTGCTTGACGGGGCGAAAACGGCCCGCCAAAGTTCTTGACAACTAAATATTTTAGGTTTAAAATATCCCTTAGCGTGCGACGTGGGCGACCGACCGAGGGTGGAGGCGTTATGCGCGTGACGTGCATCGGCGGCGGGCCGGCGGGCCTGTATTTCGCGCTCCTGATGAAGAAGGCAGACCCGCGTCACAGCGTTACCGTCATTGAGCGCAACCGCCCCGACGACACCTTCGGCTGGGGCGTCGTCTTCTCCGATCAGACCCTCGGCCACCTCGCCCAGGCCGACCCCGTCAGCCACGCCCTCATCCTCGACAGCTTCAACCACTGGGACGACATCGAGGTCCACTTCAAGGGCCGCGTCATCCGCTCTGGCGGCCACGGCTTCTGTGGCATCGCCCGCCAGCGGCTGCTCACTATCCTCCAGGACCGCTGCCGCGAGCTAGGCGTCGAGCTGCGCTTCCAGACCGAAGTCGGCGACGAAACGCCGTACGCCGACAGCGACCTGATCGTCGCCAGCGACGGGGCCAACAGCGCCATACGCCGCAAGTACGCCGCCTTCTTTCAGCCTACCATCGTGCCGGGGCGCTGCAAGTACGTCTGGCTCGGCACCCACCAGCTATTCGAGGCCTTCACGTTCGCGTTTGAGGAGACTGAGTTCGGCTGGTTTCAAGCCCACGCCTACCGCTTCGACCATGAGACAAGCACGTTCATCGTCGAGACGCCGGAGGAAAACTGGCGGGCGGCGGGGCTGGACCGGATGAGCGCCGAGGCGGGTGTCCACTTCTGCGAGCGGCTGTTCGCCGAGGTCCTCGACGGCCAGCCTCTCCTCAACAACGCCCGCCACCTCAAGAACCCGTGGATTAACTTCAACCGCATCACGTGTGAGACGTGGTCGCACGACAATATCGTCCTGCTCGGCGACGCGGCCCACACGGCCCACTTCTCCATCGGCTCCGGCACTAAGCTGGCGCTCGAAGACGCCATCGCCCTGGCCCGCGCCTTCCAGTCCACCGACTGCGTGCCCCAGGCGCTGGCCGCCTACGAGGCCGAGCGCAAGGTCGAGGTGCTGCGGCTGCAGAGCGCGGCCCGCAACAGCACCGAGTGGTTCGAGAACGTCAAGCGCTACACGGCGCTGGAGGCCGAGCAGTTCGCCTACAGCCTGCTGACGCGCAGCCAGCGCCTCTCGCACGAGAACCTGCGCCGCCGCGACGGCTCGTACATTGCGGGCGTCGAGACGTGGCTGGCCGAGCGCAGCGGCCTGCCCACCCGCCCTGTGCCGCCCATGTTCACCCCATTTCGCCTGCGCGATGTGACCCTCGCCAACCGCGTCGTCGTCTCGCCGATGGCGATGTACTCGTGCGAGGACGGGACGCCCGACGACTTCTACCTCGTCCACCTGGGCAGCCGCGCCCACGGCGGGGCGGGCCTCGTGTTCACCGAGATGACGTGTGTCTCGCCCGACGCGCGCATCACGCCTGGCTGCGCGGGCATGTACAAGCCGGAGCACCTCGGGGCCTGGCGGCGCATCGTCGATTATGTCCACTCGCGCACCCCGGCGCGCATTGGCATGCAGTTGGGCCACGCGGGGCCAAAAGGCTCGACCCAGCGCGGCTGGGAGGAGGAGAATGAGCCGCTGCCCGACGGCAACTGGCCGCTCCTCGCCGCGTCGGCCATCCCCTACGGCCCCACAAACCAGATCCCGCGCGCCATGACCCGCGCGGACATGGACCGCGTCCTGGCCGACTTCATCCGCGCCGCCGAGTGGGCCGCCGAGTGCGGCTTCGACTGGCTCGAACTCCACTGCGCCCACGGCTACCTGCTGTCGAGCTTCTTATCGCCGCTGACCAACCAGCGCGACGACGAGTACGGCGGCTCGCTGGCGAACCGCTGCCGCTACCCGCTGGAGGTCTTCCGCGCCCTGCGCGCTGTGTGGCCCGCCCACAAGCCCATGTCGGTGCGTATCTCGGCCCACGACTGGGCGCCGGGCGGCAACACCCCGGACGACGCCGTGACCATCGCCCGCCTGTTCAAGGCGGCAGGTTGCGACCTGATGGACGTCTCGTCGGGCCAGACGACGCGGCAGGCGCGGCCGGTCTACGGGCGTATGTACCAGACACCGTTCGCCGACCGCATCCGCAACGAGGTCGGCATGGCGACGATGGCCGTCGGCGCTATTTTCGAGCCGGACCACGTCAACTCTATCATCGCGGCGGGCCGCGCCGACCTGTGCGCGCTGGCTCGCCCGCACCTGGCCGACCCGTACTGGACGCTCCACGCGGCGGCCCAACTCGGCTACACCGACATGCCCTGGCCGGTGCAGTACCTACCGGGCAAGAGCCAGTTGGAGCGTAACCTGGCGCGCGCCGCGCAGATGCAGGAGACACCGTGATCGCCCGCCTGGCCGAGACTGACTATCCCCACGTGCGGCCCGTGTTCGAGGCGCTGCGCTACAATCTCGTCGTCGACTCGGTCATCGACGGCAACACCCCCGCCTGGGTCTTTGTCGACGACGTCGCCCGGCCCGGGCGCGGGCTGATCTGGGACCGCCAGGACGCCATGCTCATCGCGGGCGCGCCGGACGACGCGTTCAGCCACGATGTCGCGCGGGTCATCGGCGACGAGATCATCCCCGACGCCCAGGCTCGCTCTATCCCCGTCCTGTCGCTGCAATACGACACGGCGGCCTGGGAGCCGGTGATCGAGCAGACGATCCTGGCGGGCCGGCAGGCAGAGCGCCTGTTGCGGCGGACCTACAGCTTCGACCGCCTGCGCGTGGACTGGCGGGCCGCCCTCCCCGCTGGTACTGAGATGCGGCGCATCGACCGCGACCTGCTGGACCACCCGACGCTTGACAACGCCGACCAGGTGGCGGGCTGGGTCGACTCGTTCTGGCGCTCTCACGCGGCCTTTGTCGAGACGGGGTTCGGCTACTGCCTGGCGCAGGGCGGAGCCATCGCCAGCTGGTGTCTGACGGTCTTCGCCAGTAGCAGCAACTACGAAGTTGGTCTGGCGACCGCGCCTGAGTACCAGGGGCAGGGCTACGCGACACTCGTGGCGGCGGCGACGATTGAGCACTGCCTGCCGCTAGGCGCGACGCCGCACTGGCACTGCTGGGAGGAGAACGTCGCGTCGCAGCGCGTCGCCGACAAGGTTGGCTTCACCCGGCCGCGCACGTACCCGGCCTATCGGTTCTGGCTGTAGCGAGGGGTTGATGACCAAGGCAGCGGACGAGATCACCGTCAGGCGGGCAACGGAAGCCGATGCGGAGGCGTACCGCGACATCCGGTTGGAGGCGCTACAGGCTCACCCGGAAGCCTTCTCGGCGGCCTATGAGGTCGAGGCGGCCCGGAGCCTCGACGTGTGGCAGACGCGGCTGCGCAGCCACGCCGGCTCCGACTCGATGCTGGCCTTCGCCCAGCTTGGGGACCGGCTGGTCGGCCTGACCGGCATCTTTCGCGGCGCCTCCGCCAAGACGCGGCATAGTGCGATGATCTTTAGCGTGTATGTCCGCCCGGAGGCGCGCGGGCGCGGGGTGGGCCGGCAATTGATCCAGGCCTGCCTGGCCTGGGCCGCCGAGCAGGGCATCACCGTCGTCAAGCTCGCCGTCGTCACGACGAACACGGCAGCGATCAGCCTGTACGCGGCGTGCGGCTTTCAGGTCTATGGCATCGAGCCGCAGGCCATCCTGTGGAACGGCGTCTATTACGACGAGTTGCTGATGGTGTATAACCTTACGAGCAGACCTGACGGTCTTGAGGACCTGTCAGGTCTCGGCGATAAGAGGCGCGGGTGACAGATGACCTTGGGGGCAAGCATGCCGTCGTGACCGGCGGCGGCAGGGGCATCGGGGCGGCGGTCGCAGCGGCGCTGCGGGCGCAAGGCGCGACGCTGACCCTGATGGGCCGCCACGGCAGCGCCCTGGCGCGACAGGCCGCGCGGCTGGGTGGCGCGCACACCCTTATCATCGACGTGACCATCCCCGCTGCTGTAGCCGATGCCTTCGCGGACGCGGTGGATCGCGCCGGCCCGGTCGACATCCTCGTCAACAACGCCGGGGCGGGCGAGAGCGCGCCCTTCGCCAGGACGGACCTCGCCCTCTGGCAGCGCATGCTCGACGTGAACCTGACGGGGACGTACCTGTGCTCGCGGGCAGTCGTGTCGGGGATGGTCGAGCGGGGCTGGGGGCGCATCGTCAACATCGCCAGCACGGCGGGCCTGACGGGCTATCCCTACGTCACGGCGTACTGCGCCGCCAAGCACGGCGTCGTCGGCCTGACGCGCGCCCTGGCCGTCGAACTGGCGACGACCGGGGTGACGGTGAACGCCGTGTGCCCCGGCTACACCGACACCGACCTATTCGCGGCCACGGTGCGCAACGTCGTGGCTAAGACAGGGCGGACGGCGGAGGCCACCGAGGCCGAACTGGTCAGCCGCAACCCACAGCGGCGGCTGGTGCGGCCAGAGGAGGTGGCGAACGCGGTGGCCTGGCTGTGCCGGCCGGGCGCGGACGCCATCACCGGCCAGGCTATCGCCGTGGCGGGGGGCGAGGTGATGTAGGGCGTGAGGCGTGAAACGTGAGGCGTGAGGGATGGGGAGTGTTATGGCTGTGACGAACGTGGTGGGGGCAGTGGAC
>CAZLBQ010000097.1:0-14855 GCA_964557745.1 uncultured Anaerolineales bacterium | reverse complement strand
CGGACCTCGCGGTCCACGCCGTACAGCAGGGCGTTGTAGACTTCGAAGCCGCCGTAGTCGGCCTGGAGCAGCCGAATGATGGGCGCGATGTCGTAGCGCGGGTCGAGCACCTGGGCGTCCAGGTCGGCCAGCCGGTCGTCGCACTCGACACAGTAAGCCGGGATGTCGATACGCATGGCGTCGTCGCCCTCGGCCAGCCGCACAAAGAAGGAGACGAAGGCCGGCGCGTCGGCCACACGCGGGTCGTCCAGCAGGGCCTCGGAGCCGCCGGTAAAGCCGCGCCGCCCCAGGATGACCGGCGTCGAGTAGCCCGGCATGCCGCCCGTCCAGCGGTGGATCATCTCCGAGTCGGGCACCGTCGTCGGGACGTCCATGCCGACCTCCGCCTGCCAGAGCTTGCAGTGGGTGGCCTCGCGGCTTGTCTTGGCGACGGCGACGACGCGAATTTTACGCTCGCGGGTCTGATTGAACAAGTAGAGGTAGTTGCCGAGGATCAGTTCGGGGAAGTCGTACAGGTCTTCGGGGGCGTCGACGTCGAGTTCCAGGCGCAGGGGGTAGAGTTGGGGGAGCTGGCCGTGGAGCGCGCCGTCGAGGAAGAGGACGCCGCCGTACGGCATCACCGGCAGGCACTGCGTCGCCATGCGGATTTCGAGCTGCTTGAGGAGCAGGTCGGCGAAGCGTTCGACGGTGCTGCGGTCTGCCGTGCCGCGCAGTATCTCCAGCTCGACGTCGCTGTCCTCGAAGCCGTCGGCCCCCAGGCACAGCGCCTGGGCCACAAGGAGATACGCGCCATTGACGAGGTTGGCCCGCCGCACCGAGCCGTCGACGGCGAAGGCGGGCAGCCGCTCCACATCCGGCCCGTACCCGCTGCTCGGTGGGGCATGCCCATTCAGGCTGCCGTTCCCGTTTAGCGGCGGGCGCTTCGGGCTGGGCAGCGGGTTCCAGTTATCCTCGACTAGCCGCTGCAACTCGCGCTCGCCCACATCGGCCTCACGCCGCAGCGTCAGCGACAACCACAGCGTCTTGTCCTCGACCCTTCGACTAAACTTCTCGACAAAGTTGGGCATCATCCCCACCTTTGAACACTTGTGCCGTACAGGTGTTCTTGTGGGGATTATACCTTAAGAAAACCGCCTCGTCAAGAGGTTTTCACATTTCCACCACTCTCGTCATCAGCCTCGGCGCGGACGAGCAGCACGGGGCGCGCGACCCGGCCTGCCACGCGCGGCGCGACGCTCCCCGACAGCCAGGCGTCCAACCCTGCCCGCCCGTGCGTCGCCATGACGATGAGGTCGGCGTCTAGCCGCTCGGCCACCTCGCGCACGACCGTGACCGGGTCGCCCCGCGCCACTTCGGCGCTGACGGTCAGCCCCGCGTCAGTGCAGTGGCGCATGGCGCGCTCCAGGTAGTCCATCGCTCCCTCTTCGGCCATGTCCAGCAGGGCGCGCATCGTCGTCGGTAGGAACATGCCACTCACGGCGCGCGGCCCGGCCAGCGTACCCAGGGTCGGCGCGACCAGGACGAGGTGCAGTTGGGCGCCCGCCGCGCACGCCAGGTCCGTCGCCAGGGGCAGCGCCGGCTCGTGGGCGTGGGAGCCGTCGAGAGGGGCCAGTAGGCGGCGCAGCGCGAAGCTCGGCGGCTGGCCGTCGGCGGGCGGCGGGATGAGTAGGACGGGGCGTCGGCCATGCCGCAGCACCTGCTGGGCGATCCGCCCGAACAGGAAGCCGCGCAGCCCGCCCCCGCCGTGGGTGCAGAGCACGGTGCAGTCCACCTGCCCCTCGTCGGCGTGAGCGACGATGCTGCGCGCCACGTCCCCCTCGCGGGCGGTGTGGGCATGGGTCTCGACGTCCACCCCCGCCACTCGCAGCCGCGCCGCGACATCTTCCAGATAGGCGGACGCGCCAGCGGCGTCGGTCAGGTGGCGGTCGCCGTGAATGGTCGCGGGCGGGTTCTGTTCGAGGATGTGAAGGAGCGTCACGTGGCTGTGGAACAGCGCGGCCAGGCGCTGGACGGCGGGCAGGACGGTCTCGGCCAGACTTGAACCGTCGAGGGGGACGAGCAGACGCGCCAAGGGGGACGCCAGAGCAGCCATAGCGGTTAGTCTCCAAAGAACGTCTGGTAGAGCAGGAAGAAGTTCAGGGCGATGATAACGGCGGCCACCGCGCCGGCGACGAGCGTAGTCAGCCGGTGGTTGACCAGCACGCCCATGATGTCCCGCCGCCGCGTGAACATGATGAGGGGGATGAGCGCGAACGGGATGCCAAAGCTGAGCAGTACCTGGCTCAGGACCAGGGTGCGCGTCGGGTCCAGGCCGATGGCGATGACGAGCAGTGAGGGCAGCATGGTGACGACGCGGCGGATCCAGCTTGGGATGTGGCGGTGGAGGAAACCCTGCATCACCACCTGGCCCGCCATCGTGCCGACCGTCGAGGACGACAGGCCGGACGCCAGGAGCGAGATGGCGAACACCCAGCTCGACGCGCTGCCCAGCAGCGGCTCCAACGTGCGGTGCGCCTCCTCAATCGACCCGACTTCGTTCAGGCCGGCGCGAAAGAAGGTCGAGGCGGCCATGATGAGCATGGCGGCGTTGATGAACCCGGCCAGGCCCATGGCGATGACGACGTCCACCACCTCGAAGCGGAACAGGCGGCGCAGTTGGCCCGCGTCGCGCGTCACGATGCGGCCCTGGGTCAGCGCCGAGTGCAGGAAGATGACGTGGGGCATGACCGTCGCGCCCAGGATGCCCGACGCCAGCAAGATGCTCTCCGTGCCGCTGAACTGGGGCACGACGGCGTGGTAGGCGATCAGCCCCCACTCCGGACGGTCGAGAACCGTCTCGATGACGTAGCACACGGCAATGACACCCACCAGGGCCGTGATGACGGCCTCCAGAGGGCGAAAGCCGTAGCGCTCCAGGCCCAGAATGATGAAGGTCACGAGCGCCGTCAGCAACCCGCCCCACAGCAGCGGGATGTTGAACAGGAGTTGGAAGCCGACTGCCGCGCCCAGGAACTCGGCCAGGTCCGTCGCCATCGCCACGATCTCCGACACGCCCCACATCAGCCAGACGACGGGCGTCGGGAACTGCTCGCGGCACATCTCGGCCAGGTTCAGGCCGGTAGCGATACCGAGCTTGGCCGACAGCGTCTGGATGAGCATTGCCATCAGGTTGCTGGCGACGACGACCCACAGCAGCATGTAGCCAAATTGCGCCCCGGCCTGGATGTTGGTGGCGAAGTTGCCGGGGTCCATGTAAGCCACGCTGGCGACGAAGGCCGGGCCGAGGAAGGGCAGGAGGCGGCGCAGCAGTCCGCGTTCCTGGCCGCGCAGGACCTCGTGCGCCGCCTGAACGGTACTTATGTCACCACTGCGGCTGTCAGAGAGAGGGAGGGAAGGTTCGGTCGACATACGGGCTAGACCTGTTCTGCTGAATTTTTAGGCTATCCTAAATCCGTGTTCATTATACTCCTTTCTGTATGCGTTTGTCAAGAGGCTAGAATCAGACCGGATTAACAGGATGATTCAGAGGCGGCTTGAGTGGCGATTCGCTCGTCCTGTCAATCCTGTCGATAGGATCACGGCGGGCGCTTGAGCGAGAACTGGTCGCGGGTGCGGGTGTAGCCGTCGCCCGCCATCCGCCCCACCGCCCGCAGCGCCTGCTGGTCGATGCGGCCGTCGTGCAGGAGGTCGTCGCGGACGTGGAACAGGACAACCCGCCCGATAATGAGACCGTTGCCCTGCCCCGCCTCGCCAATCGGCACGATCTGGACCACGCGGCACTCCAGGTGGATGGGCGACTCGGCGACGCGGGGCGGCGCGACGACCGCGCTGGGCACGGGTGTCAGGCCCGCCACGGCGAACTCGTCCACGTCGGGACTGTAGTTGCCGGACGTCAGGTTCATCTTCTCGACCACGTCCTCGGTGACCACGTTGACCACGAACTCGCCGCTGGCCTGGATGTTCGCCAGAGTATCCTTGGGCTGGCCACGGCGCAAGCCGACGGAGACCGCGATAGTGGGCGGGGTGGAGGACACGGCCATGAAGTAGCTGAACGGGGCCAGGTTGAGCGTCCCATCCGGGGCCTGCGAGGAGACCCAGGCGATGGGACGCGGGACAACGCTGCCAATCATGAGCTTGTAGACGTCGCGCTCGGCGAGCGTCGTGGGATCAAATTGCATCAGCTAGCCTCAGTTCACCCTTTGGTCGGTGGGTTATCATCCCGGCTCACCCGCCGTCGGAACCAGACCACCTGGACAAGCGCGACGGCCAGGCCAAGGACAATTCCCCAGCCGAGAGGGGCTACGCCCAATGTCCCGCCCGACTGGAGGGCGCCCGGGTTCAGGCCCAGGGCGAACAGGACCGTGCCCGCGACGACAAACGCGCCGCTGATGGTGGCAATCGAGAGGCAGCGCAGGAAGGCGACGCTGCGGGTCTTGAAGCGGTGCGGTTCCTTCATCCACAGAAACACGCCAGGGTCAGGCTGCTTGGCCGGCGCGTCGGGTGAGGCAAGGGTCTCAGCGGGTAGCGTTGTGGCGGGTAATGGCGGCGGGACAAACGTGGCGGCGTCCGGATAGCGCGCGTAATAGTACTGCTTGATACGGTTCATGGCGCGGATGCTGTCGAACCAACTGCTGCGCAACTCGGCCAGTTGCAGGACGGCCAGCAAGCCCAACCAGGCCAGGATGAAGAAGACAACGCCGAACGCGTAGAAGGCCCAGGGCGGCGTGTTGGCCTCGATCTTCAACGTGATGACGGCGGCGATGACGGCCCCCGCGCTGGTAAAGAAGAAGCTGGAGACGCGGTCCTCGCTGTTCTGGACTGTCGTCTGGGCAATGTAGGCGAACTCGGCGGCCAGGATGCCCTTCGCCCCCGTCGGGTCGTCGGGCTTGTCCACCGCCGGTCGGCTGACGACAGGGGCGACGCTCACAGCGTTCCCGCCCTGCTTCGGTTGGCGCTGTCGCCGCAACCAGTCCATGCCTCCCCTCCATCCATTCAAGCCCACCGACTATCACCCCGAACGCAGTGAGGGGTCTGCTCTGGCAACGCTGGCGGAGCAGATGCCTCACTGCGTTCGGCATGACAGTCCAAGCCGTTCTCCCCTTCACACGTGCTTCTTATGGTAAGCGCCCCAGCACACCCAGCGCCGTCTTGCCCGACGCCGCCAGGTGGCGGGGCTGGACGCGGTCGGGCGTGTCCTGCGGCGTGTGGAATAGCGGGTCGTCGCGGAAAAAGAACAGGGCCGGGATGCCCGCGTCCAGGAACGACTGGTGGTCGCTGCCGCCGCTGTCCAAGGCCCCCGCCCGCCCCGGAATGCCCAGCGCCCCCGCGCTCGACTGGGCCAGTGTCGTCAACTCCTGGCTGCCGATGAACACCAACTCGTTATCCGTCGCGCCCAGCATATCGAAGTTGAACATGGCCTTGACGCGGCGGCGCTCCGCCTCGCTCAGGCTCTGAACGTACGCCTGCGAGCCAAGCAGCCCCTCCTCCTCGCCGTCGAAGGCAATGAAGACGAGCGTCTCCGGCCGGTTGGAGCGCGCCAACACCCGCGCCATCTCGAGCATGACCGCGGTACCAGAGGCGTTGTCGTTGGCGCCCGGCCCGGCCGGCACGCTGTCCATGTGCCCGCCGAAGACGAAGACCTGGTCGTTACCGGGGCGACGGGCGATGACGTTCGTCCCCTGGCCCTCGGTGATGGCCGTCTGGACGTCCAGGCTGACCGTCACCGGCCCGCGCCCGACCAGCCCCAACAGCGCCTGGCCGCTCTGCCCTGACACGGCGACGGCGGGAACAGCCGACGGCTCACGCAGCGTGCCGGTGAAGCCCTGGTCGGCGCTGTTGTAGATGATGACCGCCGCCGCGCCCGCCTGGACCGCGTGCCTGACCTTGTCGCTCAGGAAGAACTCGCCGCGTCGCACCAGGGCAATCTTGCCCCGCACGTCGAGCTTCTGGTAGTCCTCCGGCCGCCCCAGCCTCGGCACGGCGGCCAGCGGGGCCGTGACCCGCCCGGCGATGCTGTAGATAAGCGCGTCGGCCGGAAAGTCCTGCGCCTCAGGGGCCGTCACCGCCAGGCGCACCGACTTCTCCTCGAAACTGCGTACCGGGAAGCTCTGCGTCTCGACGGCCAGGCCGAGACGCTCGAACTGTTGCTTGATGTACGCCGCCCCGCGCCGGCCGCCCTCCGTTCCCGCCACGCGCTTGCCAATCTGCCCGGCCAGCGCCTGCACGTGCCGGTACGCCTGCGTCTCGTCAAACGCCGCCGGGTCGACCGCGTCCGCGCCCGGTCCCAGCACACGCGGGATGGCGGTGGGTGTCGGCGGGGCGGGCGAGGCCGTTGGAAGTGGTGAGGTCGGGGTGAAAATGGGCGGCCGGGTTGCCGTGACCGGCACGGATGTTGCTGTAGAAAGGGCTAACCCCCCTGTTCGAGGCTCTCCCGCCGTCGGGTTCGAGGGCGGTGGGAGAGCCGTTCTGGCAGTGGGCGTCGCCGTGGACAGAGGTTCGGGCGGTGGCGACACCGCCTGACAACCGGCGAGCGTGAGAAGTAAACATACTGCCAACCAATACCGCACGACACTCTTCTCCACGTCTAGGCACAAACTGCGTTTGCATATCTCTCGCATCTCGAACGAGCGCCAACTCCTGGTGAACGTAGCTAGATTATACGAGGAAAGCCCTAAAGTGCGACTCGATTTTAAGATTCCCCCCCTCGACAAATCGGACGAGTCGGGTATAATAAAGGGGAAGCGGAAGCTGCGCTCGCCTTCCATCACTGTTACCGCCTCGGCTTTGGCCGGGGCCTCGCCGACGCCACGGGGTGATGCCCACGTCCTCGTCGGCTTTTTTCGTCCCTCCGTATCGCAGTGAGTCTAGAAGGAGTTCGTCATGAGCAAGCTGCACCTACTGTCCAAGCAAGGCGACGTCCAGGTCGAGTGGGACCCCGACAAGGTTGCGTTGGGTGACCCCGAGGCTGTGGCCGCCGTCGAAGAGGCCGAGCGCATCCTGGCTGAGGCGCGCGCCGAGGGCGCGACCGCGTTCGCCATGCGCGGCGCCGGCCCCGCGACGGTGATGGACGAGTTCGACCGCACGGCCGAGAAGATCGTCGTCGTGCCGCGCATCGTGGGAGGCTGAGGTGCCGCTTACCCTGCTCCCGCTCATTCTGGTCTTGTTGGGCGGGCTGGGTCTGCTGGCGCTGTGGTGTCTCCTGCCGCCTCAGCAGTTCGCCCGGCCCTGGCGTCGGGTCGTCGACTCGGTCGCATCGCAGTACCGGGCCGAGCAAACCGCGCGGCAGTTGCTCAAGGCAACGCTGCGCCCCGTAGAATATGAAGAACTCCAACAGCGCGGTTTCCTGGAGGTCCCCAGCCCCAGCCGCCCCGGACGTGTCTATCGCATTCCGTACGGACCGGGCCGCGTGGCCGTCTACGACGATGGCCGCTTCAGCATGAGCCTGTGTGTCCAGCCGACCAAGTGGCTGCCCACGGCCGACGTCGTCCTACTCCACAAACTCCACATCGAGGCCAACGAAAGCGACTACCTCCGCACGGCCAACCAGCTGCGGTACGGCTAGGTCTACGCTGTAGGAGCGACTTCAGCCGCTTGTCCCGCGACAAGCGATTGAAGTCGCTCCTACAAATTCCACCCCGCTGAGACGTCTCAGGCGCCGGGTCTCACACCCGCATCACGACGGGCAGGATCATCGGGCGGCGGCGCAGGGTGCGGCTGACGAACTCGCCCAGCGTCGTCTTGATCATCTCTTCGACGCCTTCCGGCACGCGGTGGGCCTGTTCGCTCAGCGCGTCCTCGACCGCCTGCCGCGCCTCCTCCATCAAGCCGTCGTTGTCCTTGGCGTAGACGAAGCCCCGCGACACCAGTTCCACATCCAGCAGCCCACCGTTATCGTCCAGCACCGCAATCGCCACCAGGAAGCCGTCCGACGCCAGGTGGTGGCGGTCGCGCAGGACGACCTGTCCGATGTCGCCAATCCCCAGCCCATCGACAAACACCATGCCCGCCGGAACCTGCTCGACTACCGTTGCCCCCTGCTCGTCCAACTCCAGCACCTCGCCGTTGTCCAGGACAAAGATGTTCTCGCGCGGGATGCCCATGGACACGCCGAGTTCAGCGTGGAGGACCAGGTGGCGGTACTCGCCGCCGACAGGGACGAAGATACGCGGGCGCACCAGGCTAAGCATCAGCTTCTGCTCGTCGCGCGAGGCGTGCCCCGACACATGCACCAGACCCGGCGCGCCGCCGGGCAGCGGGGCCGTCTGGTAGTAGACACGCGCCCCCAGGCGGAACAGGTTGTTGATGGTGCGGTAGACCAGTTCCTCGTTACCGGGGATGGGCGTGGCCGACAGGACAACGGTGTCGCCCTCGTGGATGCGGACCTGCTTGTGCTCGCCGTTCGCCATGCGCGTCAGGGCCGACGTTGGCTCACCCTGCGAGCCGGTGCAGACGATGGCGACGCGGCTGTCGGGCAGCTTGTCCAGTTCGTCCATGCGCAGCAGCCGACCCTGGGGGATGGTCAGGTAGCCCAGTTCCAGGGCCATGCTGGTGTTGTCCTGCATGCTGCGCCCGACGCAGCCGACGTCCCGCCCGTAGCGATGGGCGACGTCGACTACCTGTTGCACGCGCGAGATGTTCGAGGCGAAGGTGGCGACGATGACCCGACCCTCAGCCGCCGCGAACACGCGGTCGAAGGTCGCAGTGACGACCTCCTCGGACGGCGTGTGGCCGGGACGCTCGGCGTTGGTGCTATCGGACAGCAGGGCCAGCACGCCCCGCGACCCCAACTCGGCCAGTTTCTGCACGTCGGTGCGGCGGCCCGCCGTCGGCGTGTAGTCGAACTTGTACTCGCCGGTGTGGACGACCAGCCCGGCCGGCGTTGTCAGGGCGTAGCCGACCGAGTCGGGGATGGAGTGGCTGACAGGGAAGGCTTCGACCAGGAACGGCCCCAGGTGAAAGCGGGCGTCCTGGGGGATGGTGCGCAGGTCGGCCTGGCCCAGCAGCTTGTGCTCCTTGAGCTTGACCTCGACCAGGCCCCGCGTCAGGGGCGTGGCGAAGATGGGCAGTTGAATGTCGCGGAGCAGGTAGGGGATGGCGCCGATGTGGTCCTCGTGGCCGTGGGTGAGCAGCAGGCCCACCACGCCGTCGGCGTGGTCGCGCAGGTAGGTGAAGTCGGGGATGGCGCCGTCGATGCCGAGCATGTCGCGTTCGGGGAACATCCAGCCACAGTCAATCACCACCAGCCGGCCGTCGTACTCGATGACCGTCATGTTGCGGCCAATCTCCCCCATCCCTCCCAGGGGGATAATGCGGAGTGTATTAGACATAAAACCTCAACGTTTGCGCAGTACCACCGCGCTCTCGCGTAAGTAAGCCTTGTCGCCGCCCCAGCGCGCCAACTGCTGGGCGCTGGTATTCATGCGGCGCGCGATAAAGATGCCCTCGATGTCCAGCCCGACGCGCTCACCGATGCGCGCCAGGATAGCGTCGGTGGGGATGGGCACGCCGCCGTACGCCGAGTTGGCGACGACGCACACCAGGCACGCGCCTGGCTTGAGGACCCGCGCCTGCTCGGCCAGCGCCAGGTACATGTCGTCGAAGTAGCCGCGAATCATGGCCGGGATGCGCGTGTTCCACAGCCGAATGCCGTCGATGACCTCGACCAGCGCGTCGAGGGGTGGGTAGTCCAACAGGTCCGTCGCCTCGATGGGCGTGCTGACGTGGGAGCGCAGCGCCGCGCCCCGCAACTGGCGGAACTGGCTGCGCGTCTGGACAAAGTCGAGCAGCCACATCTCCAGCTTGTAGACCTCGGCGTAGTCAAACGAGTTGAGATAGGGCGGCGAGTAGACAATCAGGTCGACGCTGTCGCCGGCGATGCCCGCCAGCCGCCGCGCGTCGCCGCGCCGGATGGCGACGTCGGCGTTCAGGGCGACGTCGCGCCGCTCGGCCAGGCTGTGCAGGTCGCGCACCATGCGCCCCCACTGGTGGGCCAGCGCCTCGCGCACGGGCGCCGGCAGGCGCGGCTTCCTGACCACCTTCAGCCCCTTGCCGTCCTTGCGCGCCAGGGAGACACGCTCGACCACCGACGCCAGGCCAATCTGGAAGAACTGCTGCGCCAGCGGGTCGTCCAGCGCGCCGATACGCTCCTTCATCAGCAGCAGGTCGGCCAGGGCGTCGGGCGTGAACAGGCGGTTGAACGACGACAGGCTGGGCGGGGCGATGGTCGGCGTCCCGCCCGGCGCGAGCAGGTCGGGCAAGGCGCTCGCCAGGGCGTCGGGGTCGTAGCTCGGCCACGCGAGCTTCGCCTGACCCAGGAAGGCGAAGAACGGGTTGTACTCGACGCCCAGCGCGTCCAATCCGGCCAACTGGCACGTCAGCGGCGTCGTCCCCGACCCGGCGAAGGGGTCCAGGATGAGCGGACCGTCGGTCCCGCTGGGGAGGCCGTAGGCGCGGGCGGCGCGCTGCTGGATGTGGTGGGGCCAGCCGGGGAGGAGGAAGCGCTGCAAGGCCCAGTGGACGATGCCCGGTGCGAAGCCTTCTTTGAAGTAATACCAGCCGTGAATGGGATGCTCGACGTTGGTGCCGAAGTTGACAATGTTCCGCAGGCGCGGCACATTGTCGTAGTCATACGGCACGCCGTCGTCGATCTCACGGTAGACGGGGGCGAGGATGGTGGCGGCTCGCTCGGCCATGCTGGCGTCCGGGTCGTTCTCGCGTCGGTCGCGTTAGAAGAGGCTCAACTGGCTCGGTGGTGGCTCGTCGGCGGGTTTCGGCTGGGCGGCCGCCGCTTCCTTCTCCACGACCTCCAGCAAGCGCGGGATGCGGGCGAAGTCCTCCTCGATGACCGACTTGAGGCTCTGGTTGTGCAGCCCCGCCGCCGGGTGGAACATGGTCAGGACGACGAAGCCCTTGGCGCGGCGGGCCTTGCCATGGACCTGGCTGATCTTGAGGCCCGGCCCGCAGAACCAGGCCATGCTGTAGCGGCCCAGGGTGATGACGATTCTGGGCTGGATAATCTGAAGCTGGCGCTCCAGGTAGCCCTGGCACGCCGCGATCTCGTCGGGCTGGGGGTCGCGGTTGTTGGGTGGGCGCGACTTGACGATGTTGGTGATGTAGACCTCTTCGCGTTTCAGGCCGCCCAGCGCCAGCAACTCGGTGAGCCACTGGCCCGACGCCCCCACGAAGGGCCGCCCCTGCTTGTCCTCGTTGTAGCCGGGCGCTTCGCCTACCAGCATAATCTTGGCGTCCAGCGGCCCCTCGCCCGGCACGCCCTGGGTGCGCGTCAGGTGCAGCGGGCATTTGGTGCAGGCGCGGACTTCGGCGTATAACTGTTCCAGTTCGGCAGCGCGATCCATAGCTTCACCCTGGGAATGAGTCTTGGCAGGATAGTAGCCCAATCCCGGCCCTATGTCAAGGCCGCCGAAGCAGGAACCAGACCAATGACCTTTGATCCCACCTTTGACGACGCCCGGCCCGCGCCGCGCTGGGCCTTGACGGGCCTCGAACAGGTCCCGCCCGGCGGCTATCCGGGCGGCTACGTCGTGCGCCGCCAGTACACGCGCCACGCCGACGTGTTCGGCGTCCCCATGACCTTCCCCGCCCCGCTCGACGTGCGCCTGCTCTTCGACCCCGACGGGCGGCTGTGGATGTCCGACGTCCCGCAGGAACGGGTGATGATGTTCCACAACGGCCAGGCGTCCCACGGCCACATCCTCGTCGGCGGGCTGGGCCTGGCCCTCTATCCCCAGTACGCCGCCCACCGCGCCACGCGCTTCACCATCGTCGAGCAGAGCCAGGCCGTCATCGACATCGTGATGCCCACCCTGGCCCGCGCCCTCGGCCGCCGTTCGCCCCCTGTCCCGTTCGACGTCATCCACAGCGAGGTCGAGGCGTTCCTGGCCGCCCCGCCGACGACGCGCTACGACACCGTCTTCCTCGATACCTGGGACACGCTGGACGCCGCCTACCTGCCCGCCGTCAACCGCCTGCGCGACCTGGCCGCGCGCCACCTCGCGCCCGATGGCCGGGTCCTTCTGTGGGGCTATCGCTGGATGGTCCGCCTGTTCGAGGCGGCGTGCCTGGCGCTGCTGCGCGTCCCGCCGTCCGAGCGCGCCGCCTGGCTCACCGGCCAGCCGCCCGCCGCCCAGACCTTGCTGGGGCCGGTAGTGGAGCGGTTCGCGGACCTGAGAAGTGGAGATGCGGGGACTTTGGAGTGGTGTCGGGACTACATCACCGGCTTATCCAGCGGGGATGATAAGTCCTGACGGAGGAGATGGCAGATGCGCTGGTGGACCTTGCTGATCCTGGTTGCCCTCGTTGGGGGCGGCTGGCTGCTCGGCTCGGACGCCCGTCGCGGACCAACCGACCGCGTCGCCGAGTATGTCGGCGCCATCGCGGACCGGGATGAGCGCGGGGCCTTGGCCGCCTGGCAGCTTCCGCCGTGGCCGCTGCCCGATGGGCGCTCCACGACGCTCGCCGAGCGGCGGCAGGCGGTGACCATGGCGCTCCTAGCTGCCCCGCCGCTAGAGTTTACCGTTCTTGACACCGAGTGGTGGAATACGTGCTGCGAGCCGCACCTGGTGAAGGATCCCGGGCAGGCGCGCTTCGCCCGCCTGCGCGTCCAGCTTCAGGCCCAGGGCCAGGCCCCCGTGGTCTACATCTTCGACGTGGCTCAGGTGGGGCGGGCGGGCTACTTCCCCGGTTCCCACCTCATCCCCGGCCGCTGGACTGTGCAGGATGTCTACCCCGCCGACCAGGACCCCCTCGTCTTCCGCTGGCTGCGCGGGCCTGACAACCACACCCGCGCCTTACCCTAATAGCATCTTTATGATAGCAGGCGTCGAAAGCCCGCCTGTTCAAAGTGGTGGTCGGTCGTCAGAGCATCAATCAGCCCTCGCTCTTGCATGAGGACAAAACTGACGGCATCACACAGCGAGTAGGACTTGTCCAAGCGTGATTGCAGATACCTAAGCGCAGCGCAATGTATGTCCTGGCTGACCCACACAACCTCCACCGTTGGATTCTCGACCATCTCACGAGCGAACGCCAGCGACGTGACGCGGTCAAGGCGACGCGTCTGACACAGCGCCACGAACTCGGCCAACACATAGTTATGCGTTAACCTCATCCTGGCCGCCCGAAATAGAGAGGCTGCTTCTTGATGCTCAGGTTCATCTCTGTGAACAACGCAAAACAGCCCAGACGTATCGAGAAACATTACTCTTCGTCCTCATGTCGCCCTGCGTACTCGGCGGCCAAGTCTGCGTCGATGCTCTCGTTGTCGGCCCCTAACAAGCGCCCTGTGCTGAGCGTACCGATGTAGCGAAACAGACGCTCTTCCGCCTCCCGTCGTTCCTGGTCCACCTGTCGAAACACGGTCGCTCCATTCTCGCCCGTTCCCTCACCTGGTAGCAACTCCGCCAGCTTTGTCGCAATCCACTCATCAGGCGTACTGCCGATGGCCTCAGCAGATTGTCTGACCGCCTCATAGACTGGATCGGGTAGCGTAATTGTCACGCTTTGGCTCATGTTATACCTCCCAACGTAGAGTATCCTTCGCTACATCTTTGCATATCGGACGGCGGCTTCAGCCAATAATTGCGCGGGGTTGATGATGTCCGGGTCTTCTCGCCCGTCCAATAACATCAGCGGGATCTCCGTGCACGCCGGAATGATGCCAGCCACGCCTTTAGTCCGGAGATAGGCAATCGCCTCGCGGACCAACTCGTTTTCAGCCGCTCCATTACGCCCCTCGTTGACGGTGTGTACGGCATGAGTAAGCCCCGGTAGCATAGCGTCGGGCACGACTTCCCAGGCTATCCCCAGCCGGGCCAGGTGGGCGTTGTAGACACCATACTCGACGGGGCGAAAGTCAACAATCCCCACCCGCTGCCAGTGTCGTCGTTGCACTTCGGCCATCACGGCATCAATCATACTGACGACCGGCCGACCCGACGCCTGCTCGATCTCCTCTTGCCAGTGATGCAGCCCGTTGGTCGTGATGACCAGGAAGTCGGCCCAGCCGCCCAACCGCCGGGCGGCGTCGAGGAGGAGCGGGTTCACAGGTGGGAGAGAGATGGGTATCGAGCCATCGGCCGGCATAATGACCGGCGATTGGCGGAAGTAGTACACAACCATCGGCGGATAGCCAGCATTGCTGCTCTGGGGCAGCAGCTGTTGCGAGACGTGGTGGACGCGCGCCTCAAAATCCATGGTTGCCTGCGGCCCCAAGCCCCCCAGTACCCCGATGGTCTTCACCGTGACCTCCTCATATTAATATGCCCACTCTGTCACCTCGCTGAGCAGCGCCTGGAAAATGTGGTCCGCATACGCCTAAGGCGCCCATCAGAGTGTCCCAGATCGACCTGCGCCACGACTGATGCGAATATGACCCGGCTGCACGACGACGAACGCCCCAGCTAGCTGTTCGCCCTGTTCGACGACCAGTTGTAGAATCACTTGAGCCAGTGTTGCCCGAGCATAGACAGGATAGCGGATCAGGATAACCCCGGGCGAAGCTACCTGACTAGCAAATACCAGCCAACCGAAGTCCTTGTCCTCGGTGAGCAGGACACGTTGTTCACGGCTCGCCCACTCAATGAGCTCGCGGTCGTCAGAGCGGTTCATCACTTCGCTGACCGCCATCACGTCGTACCCTGCTGCACGCAGCGCACGCACGACCGTGAAGTCACAGCTCTCGTCAGCCAGGAAGCAGAGAGACGTGCTCATTCGGCAGCGTGGACGAGAATGGTCTCATGCGCAACAGTATTCGCCGCATAACCCAGTGCAGCCTGGATGTCCTCACGGGTCAGGCGCGGATAGGCATCTAGCAGATCGGCTTCAGTCGCGCCTTCGCT
>CAZLBQ010000096.1:0-14858 GCA_964557745.1 uncultured Anaerolineales bacterium | reverse complement strand
CCAGGCCCAGCAGGAACAGGAAAGCGTTGAACGGACTCAGGCACGCGCCCAGGTCACGCAGCGTCTCGGAGCGCAGTTTCTGGAGGTAGCCGGAGACGCCAAACGTCTCGTGGAAGGCCAGGCCGTGATAGGCAGGCGAGGGGTCGGCCACGACAGGGAAGCGCCCGTTGGACCAATCGAAGCGGCCCGCCTCGGTGACCACGCCGCCGATGCTCGTGCCGTGGCCGCCGATGAACTTGGTAGCTGAGTGGACGACGATGTCGGCCCCCCACTCGATGGGCCGGCACAGGTAGGGCGTGGCGAAGGTGTTGTCGACGATGAGCGGGGCGCCGTGGGCGTGGGCGATGTCGGCTACGGCGGCGATGTCCAGCACGTTGCCGCCCGGGTTGCCAATCGTCTCGGCGTACAGCGCCTTGGTGGTGGGCCGCACCGCCGCCTGCCACGCCGCCAGGTCGTCGGGGTCGACAAAGGTCAACTCGATGGCCAGCTTGCGCGTCAGGTGCTTGAGCTGCGTCGTCGTCCCGCCATAGAGGGCGCTCGACGCCACGATGTGGTCGCCCGGCTGGAGGATGGTGAACAGCGCCGCTGCCTGGGCCGCCAGACCGCTAGCGAACGCGACTGCGCCTACGCCGCCTTCCAGGCTCGCCACCCGCTCCTCGAACACCGCGGTCGTCGGGTTCATAATGCGCGAGTAGGTGTTCCCATACTCCTGGAGGTTGAAGTAGGCAGCCGCCGCCTCGGCGTCCTCGAAGACATAGCTCGTCGTCTGGTAGATGGGCACGGCTCGCGCGCCTGTGTACGGCTCGGGGCGCTGCCCGGCGTGGATAGCCCGCGTGTCGAAGCCAAACTCGTGTTCCTGCGCTTCGTCACCGTGACCATTGCGCATCTCGTCAACCATGCGCTAGCTCCTTCGTCATCTGGTACACACGGTCCACAAAGTCCGCGATGAGCGGGGCCTGGCGGGCCTCCTCGAGCAGGAAAGAGTCGTGGCCGTAGCTTGTGTTCAGGTTGTGGTACTCGACCGACTTACCGTTGGCCTCCAACGCGGCGACAATCCGCTGCGAGTCGCGGGGCGGGTACAGCCAGTCGGAGGAAAACGAGATCAAGAGGGCGCGCGCCTGGACAGGGGCCAACGCCTTGTCCAGCGAGCCGCCGCCATACGAGCGCGCCAGGTCGAAGTACGTCAGCGCCCGCGACAGGTAGAGATAGGTATTGGCGTCAAAGCGGGCGGCGAACTTGGCGGCCTGGTGGCGCAGGTAGCTCTCGACGGCGAAGTCGGGCTGGTCAACCGTGTACGACAGGTCATCACGCTCCTGGAGCCGCCGCCCGAACTTATCGCGCATCGACTCGGCTGACAGGTACGTGACGTGGCCCACCATACGCGCCACGCCGATGCCCGCGACGGGTGCGCGCCCCGTCCCGTAGTAGTCACCGCCCTGCCAGTCGGGGTCGGCCAGGATAGCGTTGCGGGCAATGGCGTTCCACGCCAACCCCTGGCTGTCCAACCCCGCCGTCGTGGCAATGGGGATGCAGGCCCGCACGCGGTGGGGGTAGCGCACCGCCCACTCCAACGCCTGCATGCCGCCCAGCGAGCCGCCCGACACTGCTAGCAGCGAGTCGATACCCAATACGTCGAGCAGGGCGCGCTGGGCATCGACCATGTCGCTGACCGTCACGACCGGAAAGCCCATCCCATACGGCTTGCCCGTGGCCGGGTTGAGCGACGACGGGCCGGTTGAGCCGCGGCAGCCGCCAATCAGGTTGGTCGCCACGACAAAGTAGCGGTTGGTATCGAAGGCCTTGCCGGGGCCGATCATGCCGTCCCACCACCCCAACCCACCCCGTACCTGGACGCCGCGCTCCTCCGCGCCGAAGCCATCCAGCGCCGTCGGTGTGTCGTCGTCCGCGCTCCAACCGGCGGCGTGGGCGTCGCCGCTCAGGGCGTGGCAGACCAGGATAGCATTGTCCCGCGTAGGCGTCAGCTGGCCGTACGTCTCGTAGGCGAGGCGGACCGGCCCCAGCGTCGCCCCCGACGCGAGGCGCAGCGGGTCCGACAGGTCGGCGTAGCGCGTGCGCGTCACGCCGACCGAGCCGGTCTGGTCAGGGTGGGTGGAGTTGGCGACTGTCATCTCACTTTTCGATCGGCGCGCCGATGACCGACCCCCACTCGGTCCACGAGCCGTCGTAGTTGCGGACGTTCTCGTAGCCGAGGAGGTACTTGAGCACGAACCACGTATGGCTGGAGCGCTCGCCGATGCGGCAGTAGGCGACGACGTTCTTATCGCCGGTGATGCCCTTGCCCTCGTACAGGGCGCGCAACTGA
This sequence comes from uncultured Anaerolineales bacterium, assembly GCA_964557745.1. Lineage (GTDB taxonomy): Bacteria > Chloroflexota > Anaerolineae > Epilineales > JAHCIE01 > JAHCIE01. Next base: position 12,535 of record CAZLBQ010000096.1, on the reverse strand, counting down.
TCGACCGGCTTGAACGTGCCGTCCTCCTGGACCGCCTGGCTCCACGGAATGTTCTTCGCGCCGGGAATGTGGCCGCCACGCTGCGCCGTCTCGGGCAGGCCAGGCGGGGCGAGGATCTCGCCCGTGAACTCGGCGGGCGAGCGGACGTCCACCAAGGCGTAGCCGTCCTGGCCTAGCAGCGCGCGGACGTCGTCGCGGTAGATACGGATGGACAGGTCAGGCTCATGGGCGACATACTGACTCTTGGGATAGCTCGGCGTCTCCGTCGTCACCGCGCGTCCCTCGTCCAGCCACTTCTTGCGCCCGCCGTTCATGACCCGGACATCGCGGTGGCCGTAGACCTTGAGCAGCCAGAACGCGTACGCGCCGAACCAGTTGTTGTTGTCGCCGTAGAGGACGATGGTCGTGTCGGGCGTGATGCCCAGGTTGCTCAGCAGTTCTTCCAGCCGCGCCTTGCTCACAATGTCGCGTGTGACCTGGTCCTGTAGCTCAGTCTTCCAGTTGAGGGCGACGGCGCCCGGAATATGCCCTTGTTCGTAAGCGGTCGTGTCGACGTCGACTTCGACGAGACGGACATGCGGGTCGTCCTGGTGCGCCGCGACCCACTCGGTCGAGACGACCGTTTCAGGGTGCGCGTAGCCGTTGTGCTGGGTCATCGCTCTCTCCTTCCCGCTGGTCGATTAAGCCTGGCCCCCTGCCATGGCGGGGACAATCGAGATTTCGTCGCGCGCGCCGACGGGCGTCGCCGTGCCCTGCAGGCCGCGCACATCCTCGTCGTTGACAAAGACCTGGATGAAGCGCTTGAGCTCGCCGTTCTCGTCAAACAGGCGCTCTTTCAGACCGGGGTAGCTGTGCTCCAGGCTGTCGAGCACATCACCCAACGTCTGGCCGTCGGCCTGGACTTTCGCCGCGCCGTTGGCGTAGCGGCGTAGCGGGGTGGGCAAAAAGATTGTCGCCATAGGACTCCCTCTTCCATGTCGTTAGTTCACGAGCAAACAAAAAACCCCATCGGCAGGGCCACTCAGGGCTACCAGCGATGAGGTCAACCGCATTGCGGGAACGCCGCAGACGGGCGAAGGTCACGCGCGCTGCGAGAAGCGTCGGGAGAGTGGGAAAGAGACCGTGTACTGCCAAACAGGCTGGACCGCCAGGCGGTCCGCGCTCATCGCTTGGACACCCTTGACACGCGGGGATCAGTCGGCTAGTCTGTCGCTCCTCGCCGGGCGCGCCCTCGCCCCCGACTCGGCAGACCCGCGTCCTGCCCCGCTAGCGACAGGTGCAATAGTACCCGGTCAACTGCATGCGCAACTCCTACAGGGATGAACTAAAAGAGATTGTACACGACGGCGCGGCTGCTGTCAAGTCAGCCATTAACGTCCCTGTCTACTCTGACACACTTAGGCCCAACCGCAAGCGCACTTCATCCAACGTGTAGACGCCTGGCTCTTTAGACCGCTCCGCGAGAAAGTCCCTCAACTCCTGGTTCTGACGCGTCAGGTCAACCTCACGGGCAAAATCGTCATCGTCCTCGCCCACCTCGACCTCTGTGAGGAGGAAGGTCTTGCCGTCTGAGGTTCGGAGCAGTACATTCTGCTCTTCTGCCAGTTCCAACAGTTCGCCTAAACCCGGTAGTCTGACTTCAAGATCAATCGTCCTCATAGGTTGAACTCCCTTCCGGGAGGGTAGGCATACAACCATTGTATAACCTGCTATGCTACTCGTCAAACAGATAGGTGCTCTCGGCGTAGAAGCGTACCGCCTTCTGGGCCAGCTTCTCCTTCTCCCACGCCTTCAGCCACTCGTTCTTGTCGTCAAGCGACCGCTCGTCGGTCAAGACCGTCAGCGGCAGGTTGACGCGTAGGACACGGCCGGGGATGATGTGGCGCGTGATGCCTGTCGGCACCTTAGCGCTGTCCCGCGCCAGGGCCAGGATGTCGGCGCGGGTGAAGGGTGGATAGACGACCAGCGCCGCGACGTCGTCGTACATGCGGGTCAAGCCGCGCATGTCGTCGATACGCACGCGGTGGATATTGGCCGCACCGCGATAGACATTGGAGATGCCAACCAGGATGCGCGCGCCATCGCCCAGCGACGCGCCGCCCGCCAGGCTGTAGACGTCGCCAGCGGGGCAGACGAGATAGGCCAGGCTGCGCCGCGCCTCCAGCTCGGCACGCGCCGCGTCCAGACTGGTACGCGTCACCTGCACCCCTGGCACATCGCGGACACCCGCGAACAGGCGCGCGCGGTCCATGCCTGTGAGCAGGTGGTACCACGTGTCCAACTCGACACGGTCGTAGTCCACCACCTGGACCAGGGCGTGCGGCACGCCGAGCGCCCACAGCCCCGACACGCGGTTCGCCCCGTCGAGGACGACATAGCGACCGTCACCCAGAGGCGCGACGATGGGAGGGTTCTTAATGATGCCGTCCTCGCGCAGCCGCTCGGTCAGCCGCGCCACGCGGCGCGGGTCCGCGTCCTCGTGCAAGACGAGGGTATCGGAGGATACAACGCGAAGAATAGGCATCTCGAGCTGAGGGTTCATCGTATCTGCCCCGCCAGGTAATCAATCAGGTCGATCTTGGTAATGATACCTGTCACCTGGCCGGTCTCCAAGACGACCGCCACCTGGCCCTGGCTGAAGATATCGCCCAGCGTGTCCAGCGGCGTGTCGGGGGTAACGACCGCGACCTCGGTCGAGACTAGCCCCTCGATGGTCTCCTCCGCCGAGTGGGTGTGGCGGGCGAACAGCATGTGGTTGAGCAGGTCCAGCTCGCTGATGAGGCCCATCAGCTGACCGTCGCGCACGACGGGCAACTGCGAGATGTTGTGGCGCTTCATTGTGTCCACGACGTCGGTGATGCGGTCATCGGGCTGGGCCGTCAGGACCGGCGCCAGCGCGCGCTGGGCCAGCAGGTTCGCCACCTGGCCGCCGTACCACGGCGCGACGAGGAAGCCGTTCTCGCGCATCCAGTCGTCGTTGAAGATCTTGCTCAGGTAGCGGCTGCCCGAGTCGGGCAGGACGACGACCATCACCGCGTCCGGCCCCAGCTTCTCCGCCTGGGCGTACTTGAGCGCCCCCGCCACCGCCGCGCCACACGACCCGCCGCAGAAGATGCCCTCCTCGCGCACCAACCGCCGGGTCATCAAGAAGCACTCCTGGTCCGTCACCTTGACCATGTCGTCGATGACGTCGAAGTGGGTCGTCGTGGGCAGGAAGTCCTCGCCGATGCCCTCGACCTTGTAGCTGTGGGCCTCGGTCATCACGCCCGTCTTGAAGTAGTCGTACAGGATGGAGCCGACGGGGTCGACGCCGATGACCTTGACCGCCGGATTCTGCTCCTTGAGGTAGCGGCCCGCGCCAGAGATGGTGCCGCCCGTCCCCGTCGCCACGACGAAGTGCGTCACCTTGCCCCCCGTCTGCTGCCAGATTTCGGGCCCGGTCGTCTGGTAGTGGCTCAGGGGGTTGACTTGGTTGTGGTACTGGCCCGCCAGGATGGCGTTGGGCGTCTCCTCGGCCAGCCGCCGCGAGACGCTGTAGTACGAGCGGGGGTCGTCCGGCTCGACGGCCGTCGGCGTGATAACCACCTTAGCGCCAAAGGCGCGCAACAGGCGGATCTTCTCGTCGCTCATCTTGTCGGGCATGACAAAGATCGTCTTGTAGCCCTTGACAGCAGCGGCGATGGCCAGGCCAACGCCCGTGTTGCCCGACGTGCCCTCGACAATCGTCCCACCCGGCTTGATGCGGCCGCTGCGCTCGGCGTCTTCGAGCATGGTGATGCCGATGCGGTCCTTGACCGACCCGCCCGGGTTGAAGAACTCGCACTTGGCGAGCACCGTGCAGGGGACGCCGCGCGCCACCTTGTTCAACCGCACCAGGGGCGTGTGCCCGATGGTCTCCAGAATCGTCGCGCTCACCCCCGGCATGTCGGCCACGCCATCGCGCGCTTCAGCAGTCATCGGCTCAGAGCGCCGTTGCTCGGTCGTCATCAGCTCCTTGTCGAGTTTGAGAGGGACTTCACGGTGTCACCAGCCGGACACCCCAGATATTGTCGAGCAGGCGGCGGGAAGTATTACCATCCCACAGGTAGAGTTCGCGTGTGTTGGGCGTCATGAGTTGGTAGAGCAGCCCCGCCGCCGACCACGCCAGGGGCGACACGCCCCGGTCCGTGTACGTCGTCGCGCTCTGCCCGTCCGTAGTCAAGACCTGGTTGCCGAGGGCAAGACGCTTGCCATCTGGAGACCAGACGGGACGCGTCAAAGGCGGCTGGACACTGACGGGGCCGAGGACGCGGTCCTGGCCGCCGCTGCGGAGATGCGCCTCGACGGCCGTGGCTGGCGCCGCGTAGTAGACGAGGGCCGGTTCCACCCCTGGCGCCCAACTCGCCAGGAGCACCGGCTGCGTGGCGATCTGGTTGAGCTTGTCCTCGTCGGCATTGTAGACCCACATCCCCGGCTTAGCGTCGGGGCCGAAGCAGCCCGGCGCGTCCGTCCCGCCCTGAGATGGCGCGCACGTGATGACCAGCCGCCGGCGCGCGGGGTTGAGATAGACGCTATCGTGAAGGCCGGAGAAGACGGTCTTCTGCTGGCCTGCCGTCATCACCAAGCGCACCTCCGCGCCCCCCGCCTCCCTCCGCGTCGTCACGACCAGCGTATCTGCCGTCAGCCAGCCGTAGCTGCCCACCATCGCCTTCTCGTTTGTCCCAACCAAGCGGTCGTCTTTCTGTATCGCCACTGTCTGCGCGCTGCCGTCGGCTCTAGCCATGAACAGGCCATTGTTCAGCGCCGTCAGCGTATCGCTTCCGTTGTCCTCGTGGTAGACGAGCCACTGGGCGTCGGGCGACCAGTCACTCACCACCTTGAACAACGGCCCGTCGCTCACCCGCGTCGCCTGGCTCGTCGCCACCTCCACACTGTAGACTTGAGGCTGGCCCTCGTGAGCGGAGACGACGGCCACGCGCCGGCTGTCCGGCGACCAGGGGAGCGTGTTCCCCGCCACCGCTCTGACCAGGAGCGCGCCCTCGGCGGTCTCAGCCTGGTCGCTGCTGAAGCCCGGCGGGAGCAGGTCGAGGACTTTGCGTGCCTCCCCCTGGGTCGAGACCCACCACAGGGCCACCGCGTGGGACCGGGCGAAGGGCGTCGTACCGGCTTCGACGGCGAGAACGGCAAGAGAGCGGCCATCAGGCGCCGCAGACCACCGGGTCATGTCGTTGACCAGGGGTGGCCCCAGCAGGTAGCGGCTGTCCGTCCCATCGGCTCGCGCCGCCCATAGTGTGCCGTCCATCCGCCCATAGAACAGGACCGGGCCGGGGGGCAGCGCCGCGCCCGTCGGCGGTCGGGGTGAGGCCGTGGGGAGGGGCGTCGGCGGGGGCGGTGGGTAGGGCGTGCGCGTGACGATAGGCCCCGGCGTCGGCAACGGCGGCGGGTAGGCCGTCGGCGCGAGGGTCACGGCCGCCGTGGGGGCAACGGTGGGCAGTAGCTGCGCCGTTGGGGGAACGGGGGTTGGTGGGGGTGGCGGAGGTGTACATCCCACCAGCAGAATTGTCACCCACACCGCCAGCCAAACACGCACCACCTCGCCTCCCTCTGGCATCTCACTCAAGTACGGTAGATTCTAGCACATGGGGACAGAAAGCCAAATCGCCCTATTGAGACTCACATAGGTCTTAGATTTGACTTCCTCACATAGTGATACTACAATTGAGTCGTCATTTGATGACACTGTTGTAACACGCGGGAAGAGAGGAGGGATTGGGATGCCCATCATCGGGGTGCGGGAGTTGCGCGAGCGGACCGCCGAGGTGTTACGTCAAGTGCGTGAGGAGAAGGCTGAGTACGTCATTACCCAGCACGGCCAGCCGGTCGCTGTCTTGCTGCCCATCGACACGGAGGCGGTAGAGAAGAAGACCGTCGAGGCGGCGAAGGAGAGTGCGGTCGATCCGTGGGAACTGTACCAACAGATCGCGGATGAGATCCGTCGTACCTGGCCGGCGGGCTTGAGCACCCAGGAAGTCATCGACGACATCCGACGGTAAGGGCATATGCTAACCATCGATACCAGCGTTCACGTCAATGCCATCAACGCCACAGAAGCCAGTTCGTCCGAGAGTCAAGACTTTCTCAGTTATGTCCAGGCGCAGCAGCTCATCGTCTTCAGCCCAACCTTGCTGCGCGTTGAACTGGCGGCAGCCGTGGCCAGGAGTAGTGGTAATCTGACCAAGGCTGTGAGCTTCTCACAAGCCATCAGCCGCCAACCCAACTACCGCTGGATCGTCCTGGACGAGGTGTTGGCGCAAGAAGCCGCATACATTGGCGCAGCCTACCGCTTGAAAGGCGCCGATGCCGTCTATGCCGCCGTCGCCCAACGACACGGCTGCACACTCGTGACCCTTGATCAGCAACAGCTCCAACGCCTGGCCTGTGTCATCCCCGTTCAGGAACCAGGCGCGGCGCTGGACACCCTACGCGCCGCGCGAAGCTAACCCCATGTCAGACAAACCTCTGGAAAAGACCAACGCGATGCGGGCGTTGGAGCAGCGCAAAATCCCCTACGAGGCCGTCGTGTACGGCGAGCCGACCGAGTTCCACACGGCGACCGAGGTCGCGGAGATACTCGGCCAGCCGGTTGACGCCGTGTACAAGACCATCGTCGTCCTGCGCGATAAGGGCAAGCCCCTGCTCGTCATGGTCGCCGCCGACCGCGAGGTGGACCTGCGGCTGCTGGCGAAGGCTATCGGCGAGAAGCGGCTGCGCGTTGCTACGCTCAAGGAGGCCGAGAGCCTGACCGGGCTTCAAGTTGGGGGTATCTCGGCGCTGGCCCTGCTCAACAAGGGCTTCGAGCCGCTCCTGGACGCCTCCGCCCGCGACCAGCCCACCCTCTACGTCAGCGCCGGGCGGCGCGGGATGCAGATCAAGCTGGCGACGGGCGACCTCATCAAGGTCACCGGCGCGAAACTCGTGACCGCCACGGCTGAGTAAAACGGCAAAGATTTGCCCTTATTTTTGGTTCTCGTCCCGGCCTATTGACATCGCACGATCTTCCCGCTACAATGGTTTTAGAACATACGTTCTCAGCAGCGAGAGGAGAAGCTATGTCGGCCCAGACGATGCAGGAGATTGTGGAGATGGCGTTGATCCAGCTGGCCGCCACCCCGGCGTTCAGGGACATCGCCCTGGCGTTCCCCTACGCCGAGGTGTACCTCCAGATTCAGAACGGCCAGTATATCAGCGGGGATGTGCGCATCAAGGGGCGGGGCGAGCGCCGCGCTCAACCTGCTCCTGACACGCCCGATACAGAGCATCAAAGACCGGTAGTTGCCAGGCGAGGGCCTCGTCGTCTGCCAGACTCATGAGGAACACGCCGTGGGAGATGGCGCGCAAGCCTGCCGCTTCGGGCGGTGGGTCGGGCAAGCCGGGCTTGTCCGCACCGCGCACGATGTCCGCCAGGCGCACGAGCGCTGGATCGCTCAGCCCATAAGCCGCTAAAATCTGGTCAAACCCTGTCCGCCCCTCGGCCTGCCCGAGGGGCGTGCCTTTGACGTGAAACGGCGTCGCCCCCTCCTGCGCGGCTCGCGTCAGCACGGCCTCACGGGGGACAAAGAGAAACTCCGCTTCAGGGTCGATGAAGCGCCGAATCAACCAGGCGCTCGCCACGCGGTCGATCCGCACCCGCTCACGCGTCATCCACTTCATAGCGCTTCCTAACTAGCGGGCGCGAGGGCCAGCACGCGTAGCGGGCTGCCACTGCCCTGGACAATCTTGAGCGGCGCGGCGATGACGACGGCCCCCGTCGGCGGCAACTGGTCGAGGTTGCACAGGCTCGCCAGCCCGAACTTGCCCGCGCCGTGCATCAGGGTGTGACACGGGAACGGCGGGTCGAACGTGCCCGCCTGTCCGGCGTCGGTGCCCACCGTCTCCACGCCGACGCCGAGGACGTCGCGCTCGACCAGCAGCTCGACGGCCGACTTGTGCGGGCCGGGGGTGTGCGAGCCGCTAGCGTCGGCGTTCAGGAACTCGGCGCGGGACATCCGCTTGCTCCAATCGGTGCGCAGCAAAGTCCACGCGCCGGCCGGGATGCGGCCATACGTCGCCTCCCAGGCCAGGATGTGCTCGGGCATCAAGAGGAAGTCCGGGTCGTGGGCCGCCGCCTGGCTGACGTCGATGACGCACGCCGGGCCGACCAGCCGCTGCACGGGGATGGTGTCACATGCGTTGTCGGGCAGGTGGCGGCCGGTAATCCAGTGGATGGGCGCGTCGAAGTGGGTGCCAGTGTGCTCACCCAGGTGGATCGTGTTCCAGTACCAGGCCGGCCCCTTGTCGTCGTAGTGCGAGATGGTCTCCATCGAGAAGCCGGGCGACGCCGCGAAGACGGGCGGCAGGTCGATGACCGTCGTCTGCGGGCCGAGGGGCTGCGTCAGGTCCACAACCCGCACGCGCCCGCTCGCCAGGTCATCCACCAGTTGCAGCAGGGTGTTCGACATCTTGCCGTTCTCCTTATTTGCCAGATGCAAGACTGCGCAGGTAGCGCTGGAACTGGAAGCGGTTCTCCAGCATGGGCAGGTCCGTAACGAAGCCGGCCGGCACGACCGGCTCGACTTTGGCGACGAGGGTCGTCAACTCATTCGCTTCCAGGGCCGCGTTGAAGGCGGCGGCGAACTCGTCGAGGGTGCGGACCGTCGCCGTGCGCGGTACGCCCGCTGCCGCCGCCATGCCCGCGATGTCGCTGCCCGTCGAGGTCGCCGTCGGGAAGCCGCCGACCGACACCAGGCTCTCGTTGTCGAAGACGACGTGGACCAGGTTGCGCGGCCGGTAGCGCGCCAGCGTGGTCAGCCCGCCCAGGTTCATCAGCACCGAGCCGTCGCCGTCGAAGACGACGACCTTGAGTTCCGGTCGGCTGAGGGCGATGCCCAGGCCCATTGACGACGCCAGACCCATGGCGTGCTGGAGGTAGAAGAAGTTGGGGCGGTGGCCGAGGGACTGCAACTCGACCGACACCGCGCCCATGATGGTGACGACGACGCAGTGTTCCAGGTGGGGATAGACGGCCCGCAGGGCGTCGACGCGCAGCATCTACTCCTCCCACATCAGGTCGCGGCAGAGGAGCAACGCTACGGGCCGCAGCGACGACTCAGCCAGGGTGATGGCCTTACGGATGCGGCGCTCGACGTGGCCTGGCTCTTCCAGCCGCTGGGTCGGAATGCGCAGCGCCTGCAAGATGCTCTCGGTCACGCCGCCCCCCTCGGTCTGCCACGGGTCGCGCTCGCCAAACTCGCCCCGATAGCTGATGAGCATCAGCAGGGGGATGCGGTACAGGAACGCCAGCGAGACGATGCCGTTGACGCTCTGCAGCAGGCCGTGGTTCTGCATCAGCATCGCCGAGCGCACGCCCGCCAGGTGTGCCCCCGCCGAGATGCCGACGCCCTCCTCCTCCTTCGCCAGCCGCACCAGTGTCATGTCGGGGTCCTGCTCGGCCATGCGGATCAGGTGGACAAGCCACGTCTCCGGCAGCGCCGAGATGAGACGCACGTCGCACGCCTTCAAGGCGTCATAGACGAGTTGGGAGTGAGCCACCGAGACAGGCATCCCTTGTATCCTCCCTGGCGAAAGTGGGGGGATTATACTAGCGCACCCCCAAGCGGTCAACCGGCGTCGGCCCTATTTGAAGCTGACCAACAGACCGAGTAGAATAAGGCATGGCTTTTCCCTCCGAGACCCCGACCACCGCCACCGGCTTGCCCCTCGCGGGCGACGGAGGGCCGGCGCGCGCCGGCGACGCCCCGACGGGCAACATCACCTTCCTGTTCACCGACATCGAAGGCTCGACCCAGCTCCTCCAGAACCTCGGCGACAGGTACCCAGCCCTCCTGAAGGCGCACCAGGCGGCCATCCGTGCCGCCGTTCAGGCCTGGCGCGGCTACGAGGTCGACACCCAGGGCGACTCGTTCCTGATCGCCTTCCAGCGCGCGGGCGACGCCCTCGGCGCAGCCATCGCCATGCAGCGCGCGCTGCGCGATTTACGATTGGAGAAAGGCAGTTCCGAATCGTCAATCGTCAATCGTCAATCGTCAATTCCTCTCCGTGTTCGCATGAGCCTCCACACGGGCGAGCCGACGCTGATTGGCGATAGTTATGTCGGGTTGGACGTCCACCGCGCCGCGCGCTTCTGCTCGGCCGCGCATGGCGGCCAGGTCCTTCTCTCCCAGACGACCTACGAACTCGTTGCCCGTGACCTACCAACGGGTGTCGAGTTGCGCGACATGGGCGAGCATCGGCTGAAGGACCTGCGCCGTCCCTGGCGGCTGTACCAGGTCGTCATCGACGGCCTGCCCAGCGACTTCCCGCCCCTCCGTACGCTCAATGCGCGGTTGAACAACCTGCCCCTCGCGCCGACGCCGCTCATCGGACGAGCGAGCGAGGCGCAGGCCGTGCTGGACCGGCTGCGGACGCCCACGATCCGCCTGGTGACACTCATGGGGCCGGGCGGGGTCGGCAAGACGCGCCTCAGCCTGCACCTCGCCGCCGAGATGCTGGACGAGTTCGTCGACGGCATCTTCTTTGTCAACCTCGCCCCCATCACCGATCCCGGCCTGGTCCAGTCCACCATCGCCCAGACGCTCGGCGTGCGGGAGCAGACGGGCATCTCGCTGGGCGAGACGCTCATCGACTGGCTGCGCCCCAAGTCGCTGCTCCTCGTCCTGGACAACTTCGAGCAGGTCAGCCTGGCGGCCAAGTCCGTCGCCGATCTGCTGGTGGCGTGTCCCAAGCTGAAGGTCCTGGCAACCAGCCGCTCACCCTTACGGGTGCGTGGGGAGAACGAGTTCCCCCTCGCCCCCCTGCCGCTGCCGGGCGGCCCGCCGAGCGAGGACAGCGAGCCGGCCGGCCAGACGGGGGCGCTGCCCCCGATGACAGTCATCAAGGACTCGCCGGCGGTGCAGCTGTTCGTCCAGCGCGTGCAAGAGATCAAGCCGGGCTTCGCCTTGAGTGACGAGACGGCCCCGCTGGCGGCCGAGATCTGTCGGCGGTTGGACGGCCTGCCCCTCGCCATCGAGCTGGCCGCCGCGCGCGTCAAGCTGCTGCCGCTGCCCGCCCTGCTGAGCCGCATGGACCGCCGCCTGCCCCTGCTGACCGGCGGCGCGCGTGACCTGCCCGCCCGCCAGCGCACCCTGCGCGACGCCATCGCCTGGAGCTACGACCTGCTGAACGAGGGGGAGAGAGTGCTGTTCAGCCGCCTGGCCGTCTTCATCGGGGGGCGCAGCGTGGAAGCCATCGAAGCGGTCTGCGCCGCCGACGAGACGCTGCCCATCGACGTGCTGGATGGCCTGGGCAGCCTGGTGGACGAGAGCCTGCTGCGCGTCGAGGAGACGTCGGGCGAGCCGCGCTTCATCATGCTGGAGACCATCCACGAGTACGCCCTGGAGCGGCTGACGGAGAGCGGCGAGGCCGACAGTCTCCGCCAACGCCACGCCGCCTACTTCCTGCAACTGGCGGAGCAGGCCGAGCACGAACTGCACCGTCCACAGCAGGCTGAGTGGATGGCGCGGCTGGAGGCGGAGCACAACAACATCCGCGCCGCGCTGCGCTGGGCCGTCGAGACGAAGAACGCGGACGTGGCCTTGCGCATGTCGGGGGCGCTATGGCTGTTCTGGTACCTGCGCGGCTACCTGCGCGAGGGACGCGAGTGGGTCGAGAAGGCCCTCGCCATTGCCCCCGCCGACCATCCCATGCGCGCCAAGGCGCTCAACGGCGCGGGCACGCTGGCCTGGGCGGCGGGCGAGTACGACAGCGCGCGGGGCCACTACCAGGCCGCGCTGGCGATGCACGAGGTAGACGGCAACCAGGAGGGCTACGGCTCGACCCTCACCAACCTGGGCCTCATCGCCTACGCCCAGGGTGACTATCACCAGGCCCGTGAGACGTGGGAGAAGAGCCTGGCGATCAAGCGCGCCGTGGGCGCCAAGGGCGGCTACGTGGGCCCGCTGAACAACCTGGGCGAGGTCGCCCGCCACCAGGGCGACTACGCGACGGCGCGGGCGCGCTTTGAGGAGGCCCTGGACATTTACCGCGAGCTGGGCAACCAGTGGGGCGTCGCCAACTCGCTCATCAATCTGGGGCAGGTGGCCGTGTGCGAGGGCCGCGACGCCGACGCGCTGCGCCAGTTCACCGAAGCCCTGTCCCTCTATCGCGCCGTCGGCAACCAGTCGGGCGAGGCCATCGCACTGGAGAACCTGGGGGTGGTCGCGCTGCGCGCCGGCGAGTTCGCCGAAGCGCAGACGCAGTACGAGGCCAGTCTGGCGCTGCGCCGCGCCGCCGGCGACCGCCAGGGCGCGGCCACCTCGACACGCGGGCTAGGCTGCGTCGCGCTGGCGCGGAGCGATTGGGCGGCCGCCCGCGCCCATTTCGAGACCGCGCTGCTAGAGCGGCGCGCCCTAGCGGACCGGCGCGGCCTGGCCGAGTCATTGGAAGACTTCGCCCGCCTGGCGCTGCGGCAGGGCGATCCGACACGTGGGGGCAGCCTGTTCGGGGCGGCCCATGCGCTGCG
>CAZLBQ010000095.1:0-14892 GCA_964557745.1 uncultured Anaerolineales bacterium | reverse complement strand
GCGCATCGAGGAGGACATCGACCGCGAGGTGCGCCGCATCCGCGCCGAGGCCGAGCCAGCCGCGGTCGACGTACTGCTTGACGAAATCGGCGTTCTGGCGTAACTGAGGCATGAAGGTGACCTGCCGCGCCCAGTAGTCCGAGATGTCGTAGACGGTATCCAGCCCGACCAGGTCCATGATGCCAAACGGGCCAACCGGCATCTTCATGACGCCCATCCAGGCGCGGTCGATATCCTCGACGGAGGCGACGTCGTTGGCGGCCAGCGTCAGCGCCTCGCGGTTGATGGCGCTGAGCATGGTATTGAAGACATACCCATTTTGCTCTTTGTGGAGGACGATGGGAATCTGCCCGATGCGGCGGGCGAAGGCCACCAGCAGGTCCATTGTCGCCGGTTCGGTGCCGGGGTGGGGCATGACGTCGACGACGTTGGCCGACCACACCGGCTGGTGGAAGTGGAGGGCGGCGAACTGGCCCGGCCGCCCGGTCTGGGCGGCGAATTGCGACGGGACGAGCAGCGAGGTATTGGTGGTGAAGACCGTTCGCGGGGGGCAGAGGGTGTTGAACTGGCCGAGCACCCTGCCCTTGAGCTCGGGGTCTTCCGGCACCGACTCGCTGACAATGTCTACTTCTTGCGCGGCCAGCTCCGGTGAGGTGATGGGCGTGAGGCGCGCCAGCACCGCGGGCGCCGCTTCGGCGGGCAGGTGGCCCTGGGCGACAAACTGCGCCACGTAGCCGCGCATGCCGTCCATCGCCCTGTCCAGGGCGTCGGGCGCGACGTCATACAGCACCACATCGTAGCCGTGCAGCGCGCACTGGAGACCAATCTGCTGGCCCATCGTCCCCGCGCCGATGATGAGGACGCGGCGTACCTGTTCGATATTCACGTAATTTTCCTTCCCTACATCGAAATCGATCCCTTGCGGAAGTCGGTCTGGCCGAGCATGGCATTGACGAGGACGGGCTGGCCGCTGCTGGCAAGCGCCTGCGCCTGGGCCAGCGTGTCAGCGATGCGGTCGGGCGTGTCCAGGAGCAAGCCCGCCGCGCCGAAGCCCTCGGCGACACAGTGGTACGCCGTGCGCGCCAGGACGGTCCCGACCGGGTCGCCCAGCATCACCACCTGCTCGCGGGCGATCTGAGTCCAGCCCGCGTCGTTGCCGACGAGGGCAATGACCGGCACGTGGTGGCGGACAAAGGTGTCGAACTCGGTCAAACCGTAGCCCGCCGAGCCGTCGCCCCACAGCAGCCAGACCTCGGCCTCGGGGTGAACGAGCTTGGCGGCCAGGGCGAAGCCCGCCCCGACGCCCAGTGTCCCGAACGCGCCGGGGTCGAGCCAGGCCAGTGGGCCGGTGGGCCGCACGATGTACGACGCCGTGCCGACGAAGTCACCGCCGTCGGCGACGATGATGGCGTTGGCGGCCAGCCGCTCGTCCAGGTGGCTCAACAGGTCCAGCGGGTTGACATACTGAGCGGCTTCGCTCCGCTGCTGGGCGATCTCCCCGTTGCGGGCCGCGTCGCGCTCGCGCAGTGTGCTCTGCCAGGTGGTCCCAGCGGCGCCACCCGTGCGGCGCTCGGCCAGGGCGCGCAGGAACAGACCAGGGTCGCCCAGGACGGCGATGTCCGGCTTGCGGTTCTTGACCAGGTCGGTCTCGCTGCGGTTGACGGCGACGTAGCGCGCCTTGCGTCCGATGTGGCGGCCGTAGTCCAGGCGGAAGTCGGCCGGCACGCCCGCCAGCAGGACCAGGTCGGCCTCCTTGAGGGCGGCGCGGCGCTGGTGGCGCATCTGGAGGGGATGGTCGCGGCCCAGCAGCCCGCGCGCCATGCCCGACAGGTAGACCGGAACGCCGAGTCGCGTGACGGCGGCGGCCAGGTCCGGCGCCGCGTCGGCCTGGAGGGTAGCCTGGCTGCCGATGACGAGGACGGGGCGTTTGGCCTGCTTGAGGGCCTGCGCCACCTTGTTGACCAGCTTAGGGTCGGGAGCGGGCGGCGCGACGGTGATGGGGGGGCCGGCCTTGACGCCCTGCGCGCCCGCGAACAGGCGGCGGGCATGGCGGCCCAGGTAGAGCTTGAGGGCCATGTCGGCCAGCGACTTGCTGGGGCGCGCCAGCCCGTACCACTCGCGGACCGTCTTCTCATCGTATAACAGGTCGACGGGGCACTCGACAAAGACCGGCCCCGGCGCCCCGCTTTGGGCCTCGCGGAACGCCTGCTCCAGGCTGGGGACGAGGTCCTTGACGCGCCGCACCTGCGCCGACCACTTGACGAGGGACTGGAGCACCGACATCTGGTCGATGTCTTGCAGCGCGCCGCGCCCCTGGAGAAAGGTGGGGGCTGCGCCGCCGATGAGGACGACCGGCGACTGGGCCATCTGGGCGTTCTTGACGGCAGTGACTGTGTTGGTGACGCCGGGACCGGCGGTGACGGCGGCGACGCCGGGGCGGCCCGTCAGCCGCGCCAGGGCGTCGGCGGCGAAGACGGCCGTCGCCTCGTGGCGGGTGTCGATGACGCGGATGCCGCGCTGCTGGCAGCCGACGAGGATGGGCGAGATGTGCCCGCCACACAGGGTAAACAGAAACGGGACGCCCTGGTTCTTAAGGACTTCCGCGACCAGATCGCCACCATGCATAGCTCTCTCCTTCAGGCCCGCTTGCCTAACTCTTCTTCGCGCAACTGGCGGCGCAGAATCTTGCCGATCATGCTCTTGGGCAGGTCATCACGGAACTCGACCTCGGACGGGACCTTGTAGGGCGTGAGGCGCTCGCGGAAGAACTGGATCAGCTCGTCCTGGGTGGCGGTCTCGCCGTCCTTGAGGACGACGTAGACCTTGATGCGCTCGCCCTTGTACGGGTCGGGGATGCCGACGCTGATGCCCTCTTTGACCTTCGGATGCTGGTAGATGACCTCGTCGATCTCGCGCGGGAAGACGTTGAAGCCGCCGACGATGATCAATTCCTTCTTGCGGTCGGTGATGTAGAAGTAGCCGTCGTCGTCCATGTAGCCGATGTCGCCCGTGTGCAGCCAGCCGTCAACCAGCGTCTCACTTGTTGCCTCCGGCTGCTTGTAGTAGCCCGCCATGAGCGTCGGGCTGCGCAGGACGATCTCGCCCAACTCGCCGGGCGGGAGGTCGTGCCCGTCGTTCAGGCTGACGATTTTCATGTCCACATCCGGGAAGGGGATGCCGATACTGCCGACCTTGTGCGTGCCGTGATACGGGTTGGCCATAATGGCCGTGACGGCCTCGGTCAGCCCGTAGCCCTCGATCATGCGCGCCCCGGTCTTGCCCTCGAAGTCGTCCTTGATGGCCCGCGTCAAAGGAGCGGCCCCGACGTAGATACCTTCCAGGCTGCTCAGGTCGTACTTCTGGATGTCGGGCAGGTTGCTGAAGGCGACGAACATGGTCGGCACGCCCAGGAAGAAGTTGGGCCGCGTCTTCTGGACTGTCTTGAGGACGTCGCGGGCCTTGAAGCGGGGGACGAGGACGGCCTCGCCGCCCGCCAGCAGGCCCGCGTTCATGGCGACGCTCATGCCGAAGCCGTGGAACAGGGGCAGGACGGCCAGCAGGCGGTCCTTGGGGTTCAAGCCGCCCCAGGCGGCGATCTGGTGGGCGTTGGCGACGCACGCGAAGTGCGAGAGCATGATACCCTTCGCGATGCCTGTCGTGCCGCCGGAGTAGATGAGGATGGCCGTGGCGTTAGGGTCCACAGCAACCGGGTGGAAGTCGGGCGGCGCCTTGGTGTCGATCAGGCGCTTGAACTCGACGGCGCCCTTGACCCCGGCCTTGCCGGCCATGCGCCGTTCCTGAAGGCCCTGGGCGACGTTGAGCGGGAAGGGCAAGAAGTCGCTAATGCGGCTGAGAATGACACGCTTGAGGGGCGTGCGGGCCTGGAGCGCCTTGACCTTGTCCAGGAACAGCGGGATGGTGACCACGGTCTCCGTCCCGGAGTCGGTGAAGTGGAAGGCCAGCTCGTTCTCGGTGTACAGCGGGTTGAGGGGGACGACGACGGCGCCCGCCTTGAGCAGGCCGTAGTAGGCGATAACGAATTGGGGCGCGTTGGGCAGCAGGAGGCCTACCCGATCCCCTGGCCGGATGCCGAGCGCCCGCACGCCCGCTGCGAAGCGGTCCGACCAATCCTTCACCTGACGGTAAGTGAACGAGTGGCCGAAGAAGCGCACGCAGGGATGGTCGGGCTGGCGGGCCGCGCTGTCGTCCAGCAGGCGGTAGAGCGGGATGCGGGGGTAGGTGAGGTGGGGTGGCACACCCTGGTCGTAGAACTTGAGCCAGCGGCGGTCGATGTCGGGGTCATCGCGCCACGCCACCATCTGCTCGGCCGTTTGGGACATCATCGTCGCTTCTCCTCCTCTTCACATTTTACCGGCGCGCCGCCTGACGCGCTGGAGTCTTATAGCACTATTCACCTACGATTGTCAAAGGGGGATGACGTTGGGAAGCAGACGCGAATCGCGCTAGAGGAGAAGGTCTGAGGGTCATGCCGAATGAAGTGAGGCATCTGCTCTGGCGAGGTTGGCAGAGCAGATGCCTCGCTGCGCTCGGCATGCCTGTCGTAGCGAGACCTGTCAGGTCTGATGGGCGTGATTACGCCATCGCCATCTTCGGCTCGAGCAGACCGAGGTCGTTGACGAGCCGCAGCGTGTCGAGCGTGACCCAGTCCTCTTCGATCTTGCCGTCGACGATGCGGAAGAAGTTGGCGCCGACGACAGTGACCGGGCGGTCGGTGGCCGGCAGGCCCAGGCCCTCGCCCTCGTGCTGGCTGCGCATTGTCCAGCGCACGGCGACGATGTTCCCTTCGGCCACCATGTCCTCAATGGTGAACGTCAGGTCGGGGAAAATGGTGTGAGCGGCGGTGACGAACTGCTTGAAGCCCTCGATGCCCTGGATCTCGCCGCCCGCGGCGGGGTCGTGGGACACGAAGTTGACGGCGGCGATGTCATCGACGACGGCCACGTTGCCCTTCGTGAAGACCTCTTCCAGGTAGCGTTGCGCGATCAGCTTGTTCTCGGTGAGCATAGCCATCCCTCCTGGCCAGGAGTTGGAGCACGGCTTGTTCGGGGTCTATGTCTAACATACTCCCATTAACCGCACGGCGGGTGGCCCTTTCTTCACCGGGCGTGGAGAAATCACCACGGGCACGAAGTATTGACAATGCCCGCCTGTTCAGACTACAATTCGCGGCGCTAGAAAAGAGAGATGATGAACCGCGACCGTTCCTGGCCAGTCGTGTGTCTGGCCCTGGCCCTGACCGCCCTCGGCCTCCTCATCAGCCGCTCCGCGCCGGTGCGCGCCGAGCCAATCCTCCGCCCGGCCCTGTTCCTGCCTACCATCGCCCGCAACACGCTCGCGCCCTTGCCCTCCAACGCCGAACGCGCGCGTGGCAGCTACGCTGCCCTCCGCCGCGCCTTTCAGGCCAACGACGGTACGCCGCTGTATCGTGAGACGTGGCCGCCCGCCAACCCGCCGGGCTACGCCTACCACTGGTCCCAAGCGCACGTCACGGCGCTGGCGATGGACCTCCTGCCCCTGGTCCCCGAAGCCGCGACCGACCTCGCGAGCGACTTGCAGGCGGCGCTACCCGCCTACTGGGACACGTCGGCCGCGCCGCCGGGCTGCGCGTCGGTCGTCCTGCCGCCTTTCGGGCCGGGCGGCGACAAGTTCTACGACGACAACGCCTGGACGGGCCTCAACCTCGTCCGCGCTTACCGCCTGACGCGGGACGCCGCCTATCTCGACGGCGCGCGGCAGGTATTCAGCTTTATCGAGGCAGGGTGGGACGCAGACGCGTCGCATCCCGCGCCAGGTGGCGTCTTCTGGGTGCAGGCGGCGTGGAACCGCGACCGCAACACTGTGTCCAACGCTCCGTCCGCCGAGTTGGGCTTTCGGCTCTACCAGGTGACGGGCGACCGCCGCTACCTCGACTCGGCGGCGCGGATGTTTGACTGGGTTAACCGCACCTTGCTCGACACCGACCCGACGGATGGCGCGGTTGACGGCTTGTACTGGGACCACATCAATCTCCAGGGGGTCATCAACAAGGGGCAGTGGAGCTACAACCAGGGGACGATGATCGGGGCGCATATCCTGCTCTATGAGATCACGGGCGACGGCTTCTACCTGGCCCGCGCGCGCCGTATCGCCACCCTGGCCCTCGACTTCTACAACCGCGTTGGCTACCGCAGCCAGCTCCCCCCGTTCAACGCGATCTTCTTCCGCCACCTGCTGCTGCTGGCGAGCGCCGACCCGACATTCGCGCCCCTCATCACTCAGGCCATGCGGAGTTACGCCGATGACGTCTGGCGCGCCAATCGCCATGATAACGGGCTGTTCCTCTTCCCCGCCCAGGCGGCGTCGGCGGACCTTGTCAACCAGGCGGCGCTAGCCGAGATCCTCGCCCTGCTGACGTGGGACCCAGCCCGCTATGACCTGGCCGTGTGACGCCTGTTTCTTGACTCTAGCGGCAAGTGGTGTATACTGGGCTGACATACTCCGTGTAGTCTTGATCACAGGAGGCTGTGATGAGGCGCTGGCCCATCCTCATGCTGACCCTGACCTTAACCCTCCTTCTCGTCGCCCTGGCTCCGGTCGCGTTGGGGCAGGGGCCGCGTCCTGAGCGCCCCGCCCAGGAGACTGAGACGGCGACAGCCACCTCGGTTGTCACGACGACGCTGACCGTGACAGCGACTGCTACCCTGACGCCGACGGTCACTGAGACGCCAACGGTCACTACGACCGTGACCACCACCCCGACCGTGGTCCTCACCTCCACCCCGACCACCACGCCGACGATGCATGTCGATGGCTGTCCGCCCTTTTGCACACCGACGCCGACCGCGACGGCAACCCCGACCGCTTCGGCGACCCCGGAGTATCGCCTGTTCGCGCCCTGGTTGGCGAAGGTCGCGCCCGGCTATCCAGGCGCGCCGAGCCTGGAGGTGAGCAACGTCAGCGGGCTAACGCTGACGTTGAATTGGACGTCCGTGCCGGGCGCCGCGGTCTACACGGTCTGGTATAGCCGCTCCCCGGATCTGAGCGACGCTGTCCAGGTCTCCAATGGTTCCGATACGACGACGACCCTCACTCTACCGCCCGGCACGCTGTACCTCTTTGGCTACGCGGTCAATGCCTGGGGCGCGTCGCGTAGCGCGATCAACGTCGTTGCCCTGGCTCCGCCCACGCCGACGCCTGTCCCCGGTATCGTTGGGCGGATTACCGACGGTGGCGCACCGGCCGGCGGGGTGACGCTCTGGCTGCGCGACTATGACGGCACGGACCCCACGACGCTGGCGACCGCTGTCACGGACGCCGACGGCGCGTATCTGTTCCCCAACGTCGCGAGCCTGGCGCCCGGCCACCTCCTGTTCGTGTACTACCCCAACGTCGAGCAGAATACCCAGCGGCTTGGCGGCTGGCTGAGCGACCGCCTGAGCGAGTACACCGCAGGCACGCGGGTCGCGGGCGGCGACTTCGACATCAAGGGTATCAGCCTGCGCTCACCGGCCCCCGGCGCTACCCTTGCCCTGCCGGCCACCTTTACCTGGACGCGGCGCGGTGTCGCCACTGACGGCTATCGCTGGGAACTGCTGACTGACGACGGCGCGTCGACGGTGGCCCTCAGCGCCTTGTTGGGGGATGTCGATAGCTATACCTTACGCAGCCTGCCGCCGGGGGTGGCGACGGGGCAGACACTCGGTTGGTCAGTGCGTGTCTACGACAGCCGCGACCCGAACCGCTTTGGCTTCGCCTATTACTACCGACGGGTGACGTTCCGCGCCTCGGCCCTGGCTCCCGCCCCGGCGTGGGGCGCTCTCGACACGCCGCTCCGTCGTCCCTGTGGTGGGATTGCCCTATGCCGCTAACCATTGGCATCGACATCGGCACGACGACCATCACGGCGCTGGCGCTCGACGTGGTTAGCGGCGAGGTGGTCGCCGTTGCCACCGCGCGCAATGACGCTGAGATCACGAGTACGGACGACCGGGCGCGAGGACGGTCGGAGTGGGACGCCGAGCGCGTCCTGGTCCGCGCCTACGCGGCATTGCGGGACGTGGCCGAGCGCCTTGGCGACCGCCGCTCGGACCTCGTCGGGCTGAGCCTGACGGGCCAGCAACACGGCGGGCTGATCGTCGACGATGATCTGCGGCCCCTGACGCCGCTCATCAACTGGCAGGACCGCCGCGCCCTAGACCGGCTGCCGGGCGGGGACCACTCCTTCCTCGCTGAGGCGGTGGCGCGGCTGGGGCCGGACGCGCCGCGCCGCGCGGGCTGCCCGCTGCTGCCGGGCTTCCTGGCCCTGACGCTGTTCTGGCTGCGGGAGACGGGCGACTTGCCGGCGCGCGGCGTGGCGTGCTTTGTCAGCGAGTTGTTGGGGGCGCGGCTGACGGGGACAGCGCCCGTGACCGAGCCAACGATGGCGGGCAGCAGTGGTGTCCTGCGTGTGGCGACGCGGGAGTGGGACGGCGACGCACTCGCGGCTCTGGGGCTGCGGCGCTCGCTGTTCCCGCTGCTACGTGAGGCAGGCGACCGCCTGGGGCGGCTGACTGCTGACGTGGCTGAGGCGACAGGCTTGCCGGCCGACCTGCCCGTGTTCGTCGGTCTGGGCGACCACCAGGCGAGCTTCGTCGGCAGTGTGGCTGACCCCGCCCGCGCGGTCTTCGTCAACATTGGCACGGGGGCGCAGGTGGCGCGGGCCGTCGCGGACGTGTACGATGCGCCCCCGCTGGAGACGCGTCCCTACCCGCGCGGCGGCAACCTGCTCGTCCATCCGGGCCTGGCGGGCGGGCGCATCTATGCCCTGTTGGAGCGCTTCTTCCGCCAGGTGGGGCGGGACGTGCTTGACGCCAGCCAGGATGAGCCGGTCTATGGGGCGATGAACCGCCTGGCGGCGGAGGTCGCGCCGGGCGCGGATGGCCTGCGCTGCGACCCGACGTTCATGGGCAGCCGTTTAGACCCGGCGCGCCGCGCGGTGTGGACCGGCATGACCGACCGCAACTTCACGCCGGCCCACATGACGCGGGCCTTGCTCGAAGGCATGGCGCGCACCTTCCGCAAGGGCTATGACCTCATCCTGGCCCAGACCGGAACGCCGGGCGCGCAGCTTGTCGGCGCGGGCAACGGGTTGCGCGAGAATCCTCTGCTGGCGAGCCTCATCGCCGACGAGTTTGGCCTGCCGCTGGTCACGCCGGTCCATCGCGAGGAGGCGGCCTATGGCACGGCGCTGGTGGCGGCGGTTGGCGCGGGCGTGTTCACGACGCTGCGCGAGGCGGGGGGAGTGATTCAGTATCGGGAGTAGGGGACAGGGGACAGGGGTCGGTGGTCAGTGGGCAGCAAGCAGAAGGCGGAAGGCGGAAGGCAGCAGGCAGCAGGCAGCAGGCAATAGGCACAAAGCAGGAGGGCACGGAGTGGGAATGATTCCCACCCTCCGTGCCCTCTGTGCGCTCTATGGTGAATTGCCCCCGCGCTGTCACGCAGCACTCGGCACTCGGCCCTCAGCACTCACGACTCAGCACTCGGCACTTGGCTACAGCATCGGCACGCGCTCTGGCTCGAACTCGATGGGCAGGCTGGCCACGCCGTGGAGCAGGATGCTGCGCATCGGCTCCAGCGGCGTGTCGTCGACGCGGGCTAGGTTCGGCAGGCGCTCCAACAGCGTCGCCAGGGCGACGCGGGCTTCGAGCCGGGCCAGGGGTGCGCCCAGGCAGTAGTGGATGCCGAAGCCAAACGCCAGGTGCGGGTTCGGCTCACGAGTGATGTCGAAGCGGTCGGGGTCGGGGAAGCGGGCCTCGTCGCGGTTGGCCGAGCCGATGACCGCGAACACGGTCTGCCCGGCGGGGATGGTCTGCCCACCCAACTCCACCGGCGCCTTGGTGGTGCGGAAGAACGTCTGGACCGGCGAGCGGAAGCGCAGAACCTCCTCGAGGGCGCCCGGCAGCAGCGTCATATCGGCCCGTATCCGCGCCAGCGCGTCGGGGTATTCGAGGAACGTCCGCACGGCGTTGCCGATGAGGTGGGTCGTGGTCACGTTGCCCGCGATGAGCAGCAGGACGCAGAACGCTACCAGGTCCTCCTCGCTCAGCCGCTCGCCGTCGACCTCGGCGGCAATCAGCGCGCTAATGAGGTCTTCGCGCGGGGCCGCGCGCCGCTCGGCCAGGACGTCCTTGAAATAGGCAACCATGGCCTCGTTGGCTGCCATCTGGAGCGGCAGCTCGCGGGCCAGCGTTGCCTCGTCCAGGAACATGTTGTCCGATGCCGCGACGATCTTGTCCGACCAGGCCTTGAACTGGGCGCGGTCGCGGGGTGGAACGCCCAGCATCTCGGCAATGACAATCGTCGGCAGCGGGATGGCTAAGTCAGTCACCAGGTCCATGCGCCCGGCGGGCAGGGCGCGGTCGATGTACTCCTCGGCGATGGCGCGGATGCGCGGCTCCATGGCGGCCACGGCGCGGGGCGTGAACGCCTTCTGGACTAGGTCGCGCAGCTTGCGGTGGCGCGGCGGGTCGATGCCGATGATGCTGGCGCCGAAGTTGACGCCGCGCTGCGTCTGGCCCATCTCGGCGAAGGCGCCGCCGCCCTCCCACTCCATCTGGCTCAGGTCAGACGAGAAGCGCGACCAGTCGTGGAGGACGGTCTTGACATCGTCGTAGCGGTAGACGAGCCACAGGCCGACGTCGGGGATCGGCATCACTGGCTGGAACTGGCGCATCTGCGCGTACATCGGGAAGGGGTCACGCAGCAAATCGGGGGTCAGGAACAGGCTCAGATCCATGTTTTGGCTCCTAAATTTCGGTGCGATTAACTACAAATTGGGATTGGGGCGACCTTTACCACTATAATTATCGGCCACAACCCCGATTTGGGTTAAATCTTCATAATGTTAGAAAGATACCAGAATGAAACCTCTCTCGCTTGTAGGCGTGGTCGCAGCGCTGGCGCTGGCGGCCTGCTTACTGGCCCTGGCCCCAGTCGGCCGGCCCACCGCCGCTCAAGGGCTTGAGACCCCCGCCACGGCGACTCTTACCTCAACCTCTGAAGCAACTTCCGCGCCCACCGACATGGCGACGGCCACGTTGACCCTGACCCCCATCCCGACGGCGACGGCAACGACGACCGTGACAACGACAGCCACGCTGTCGCCCGCCTCGACGGCGACCACGACCGCGTCGCCTACGCCAACGGCCACGCCCGAGTACCACGTCTTCCTCCCGTGGCTGGCGCGGCTGCCCGGCGTCGCGCCGGACCAGCCGTCCCTCGCGGTGGCCGCCCTCAGCCGTGACCAGTTCCAGGCGACATGGTCCCAGGCGGCGGGCGCTACTGCGTATCGCCTGCTGCGCGGCGATAGCCCCGACCTGAGCCAGGCCGAGGCCGTCTTTGTCGGCAATAGAGGTGTCCAGGAGACGACGCTGACCTTGCCGCCGGGCCGCCACTACCTGGCGCTCCAGGCGCTCAATCTATGGGGTGCGGCGACAAGCGCCTGGCAAGGAGTGGACGTCGTCCCACCCTCACCGACACCCACTCCGGAGCCGCCTGCCTTCTACGCGGACATCAAGGGCAGCATTCACTACCGGGTGATTGCCACCGGTGGCACGCGCCCTGTGGTAGGAGCGCAGGTTCTGCTGCGCTTCTACGATGGCGCGAACACGACGACGGTGGCGACGGCGACGTCGAACCAATTCGGCGGCTATGCCTTCTACCACATTCGCCAGCTTGAGGACGCTCGCCAGTACTACACCGTCGTCTTCCCCAACGCCGAGCGTAACCCATTGCTCGCCGGCGCGTATATGAAACCCGTCGGCAGCTTCAATTACTGGCGCGAGGTGTTTGTAGGCGCGATGGAGGTCACGAACCTGCCCCTCGTTGGGCCGGTACCGGGGAAGGATGTCTGGCTGCCGGAGCCGTTTAGCTGGCGCGCCCGCGACAATAACGAGGACTACGCGCTGCGGCTGATGGAGACGGTGGACAACCCACGCGTCTGGCAGTCGCCCTATTACAAATACGCCGAGCGGATCACCCTCAATGATCTGCCCGACAACGCGCCGTACGGCCGCGACTACCTGTGGACCGCGCCGTTCCGTTGGCATACCAGCGCCTCGCGTGACCCTCTGCCAACCGACACTGCCGGACTACCGTTTGAGACCTGGCGCATCCGCATCGCAGGCCGCGACAGTGGCGGTGAGGACCGGCCGGTCATCACGTCGGTGGAGCGCGTGGTGACGCCGCCCGACGCCTGGCGCTGGTTGGAACAAATGGCCCGCGCGGCGCCGATACCTCTGACGGACGTCGTGGTCGACGCCGCCATAGAAACGCCGGCGCCGTGAGACGCAGGACGAGGCAGCGCCTCGTCCCAGGAGAACCCCATGCCGCTCATCCATGCCCTCGATGACAGTGAGGCGCTACGCTGTCTGCCCGACCTGGTCCACCTGCTGCGCGACGCAGTGAACAACGGGGCGTCGGTGGGCTTCCTGCCGCCCCTGGCAGAGGCCGAGGCCCGCGCCTACTGGACCCGCGTGGCCGCCGACGTGGGCGCGGGGAGCCGCCTTCTGCTGGCCGCGTTCGAGGGCGACGCCCTTGTCGGCGCGGTGCAACTCGCCCTCGAACCGCGCCCCAATGGCAGCCACCGGGCGGAGGTCCAGAAACTGCTGGTCTTGACGCGGGCGCGGCGGCAGGGCATCGGCGAGGCGCTCATGGCTGAGGTCGAGGTGGCGGCGCGCGCTCAGCAGCGGACGCTGCTGGTACTGGACACGCGGCGCGGCGACCCGGCTGAGATGCTCTACCGCAAGCTGGGCTATACCGTGGCGGGGGTCATCCCGCGCTACGCCCGCAACGGCGACGGCGGGTTTGACGACACGGTCCTCTTCTACCGATTGTTAGGGTGAAGCCAGGCCAGGTATGTCCGGTGGCGGCGAGTAACGACACAGTGTGCTGACGGTGCATGACGTTCGGCTGCACATCCTGGGCGATGGCCGTTGCTACTCCCTGGGGGAGCAGCGGCCGCTGGTCGATGAATAAGTCATAAGTATAGGGCAGCAGATGGACAAAAGCGGGCGGCGACCAGTTCTGGTCGCCGCCCGCCTGTGTCGGCCGAGAGGGTGATTTAGTGCGAGTGCTCGGCGACTTTCTGCTGGAGGTAGGCGTGGATGACGGTTGGCATGTTCTGATCCAGCCACTTCGCCATCGCCTCGTCTTCCATGAGGTTCTGCTGGCAGACGCGGACGATTTCCTGGTCGCCGATTTCCTGAGCGGCGGCGATGAGCGCCTTGTACGACGCGATCTCGAAGTTCTCGGCGGCGAAGTCAGACAGGGCATTCTTCACGACCTCGTCGTGGAAGGGTCCCGTCGCCACGCTCTGCACCGTGCCGACCAGGCCGCCGATGGCGGTCTTGATACCCGACACGTGCTCGCCGCGCGCTTCGATGAGGGTCTTGAGCCGCTCGGCGTGCTGCTTCGTCTCCTGGATATGCTGCTCGTCACGCGCCTGGACCTGGGGGAAGTCCTTCGCGTCCTTGGCGTGGTTCTCGAGGATGGGGACCAAGCCCATCTCCATGCTGTAGGCATCCTTCAGCCACGCGTACACCATCTCTTTGTGAGCCATCACATACTCCTTTCCTGTCTTGCCAGGGGGTTAATCTTGTCCGGCGGCGTTCGAGGTCGAACGCTCGTGGGTCAACGAAGGGGGTTCGGCGGCGGCGTCGACCGTAGACGCGCGCGCCAGGGACGAGTCGAAGTGGAATGTGTCGCCGTGCCGCAGATAGGTCACTTTGGTGGGCAGGTGCGCATCCTCGACGGCGCGCACGAAATCCTCCAGCGGTGACTTGAACACGGTGTAGTCGTTGTAGTGGATGGGGATGGCCTCGCACGGAGCGATGATGCGCAGCATCTCGACGCCCTGCTTGGCGTCCATGGTCAGCAGCAGCCCCATAACCCGCGTTCCGCCCAGGTGCAGCAGCGCCAGGTCGATACCGGGGAAGCGGCGCGGGATGTCCTTGAGATCGTCGTACACCAGGGTATCGCCACTGATGTACATACGGTACAGGCGCTGCCCGCTGTAGGTCCGAAAGTCGAGCAGGCTGCCCATGACCGGCGGCACCAGCTTGGCCATCGGGCCGGGGCCATGGCGGCCCGGCATCGCTGTGATGCGCAGGCGCGTCGGTCCCTTCGTGACATCGAACGTCTCCCAGTGCTCTACGGGGTAGACTGCCGTGAAGCCTTTGTCGCGCAGGTAGTCGGCCGCCTGGTGGGTGGTCACAATGGGCGTCGCCTTGGGCAGACCCTTCTCGGCCACGGGATCGAAGTGGTCCTCGTGGAGGTGCGACAGGACGACCAGATCGATGGGCGGCAACTGGCCGATCTCGATGGCCGGGTTGGTGCGGCGCGTGGCGCGCAGGCCAAAGCCGACGTGGATGTGGTCGCCGCGATGGAGGAAGTTGGGATCGGTCAGGATGCGCAGGCCCGCGAAACGCAGCAGGACCGTCGCCGTCCCGATGAAGAACAGTTCACCGTGTTCGAGGTCCGGCTCGGCGAGACTAGTAGGCAGGGTGAGAGTCTGTGTGTTGTTCATATTACAAATGGAAGCAAGAAGGGGGCCAGACGGGCGTGAAACTCGACGGGGACGGTCGTCGTATAGTGGCATTGGAGTATAATTGGACCCGCGTCGTGGCGCGGCGCGATTCGTGCTTGCGGTCTATGGATAGTCTCACGCGATCAGCGCCTATCCTCATCAGGAGGTATCAGACATGGGCAAACGACCCGGCGGCGAGCTGGCGACCCGCCCCCTGCACTTCATCTGGATTGCCGACTGCTCCGGCTCGATGGCCGGCGACAAGATTCAGTCCCTCAACTTCGCCATCCGCGACGCCATCCCGCACATGCAGAAGGTGGCCGACGACA
>CAZLBQ010000094.1:0-14992 GCA_964557745.1 uncultured Anaerolineales bacterium | reverse complement strand
GAAGCGGGCCTTGCCCCAGCACGTAGTCGATGTACTCGTTGCCGTCGACGTCGTACAAGCGCGAGCCGACGCCGCGTTGGAAGAAGAGGGGGCCGGGCTGCTCGGCGAGGCGCACGCCGCTGCCGACGCCGCCCGCCAGCGAGCGCTGGGCCCGCTCCCAAAGAGCTTGTGATTGTGCGCGTGAGTAGGTCACGGTGTCTCCCGTCAGAGTGGTATCCACGAAGGTACACGAAGAACACGAAACCCAACCCGTTGACTGTCATACTGAGCGGAGCGAAGCATCTGCTCTTGCTAGGTTGGCAGAGGAGACCCCTCACTCCGTTCGGGGTGACAGTCCGTTCCATGACAGTCCGTTCACGACATGTGGCGCGCCAGGGAGCGGCGAGTGGCCTCGACCAGCCGCTCGGCCGTGCCGCAGAAGTGGTCCGCAATTTGCTGGTGTGTCGCACCATAGCGCGCGGCGGCGCGGCGCATGCCCCGCAACTGCTCGTAGCGCGTGAAGGTCATCCGCCCGTCGCAGTGCGACAGGTTGAACTGGTGATTGTCGGGCGAGAGGTAGGCCCAGGCGTAGCCCCAGGTCACGTACTTGCCGCGCCAGACGCCGACCGGCGCGTCGTCGCTGCCGTACATCACGCGCTCCATGCCCACGGCCGAGTAGAGCGCGTCGAAGGCGTCGCTCTCGCACACCGACGACGTGTCGAACAGGACGTGGGGCAGGTCACGCAGGGTCTGGGCGGCCCGCTCGATGCCCCACGCCGAGTAGCTGCGCGCGCAGTGGGCCAGAATCCAGCGCACGTTGGGGTAGCGCTGGGTCAGGTCGAGCAGGTCGCGCTGGTTCTGCGGGTCGGCGATGCCCAGCCGCTTGGAGAGGTGGAGCATGATGATGAGGCCGTAGCGGTCGGCGACGGCGATGTGAGGCTCGGCCATGAAGTCGGTGATGCGGCACTCGACGGCGTCGCCGGTCGTTGAGTAGAAGCGGTAGGGCTTGAGACCGAGGAAGCCGTGCCGCCGCACCGTCGCCTCGACGTACTCGGCGCTCATCGACGGGTGGACGAGCATCAGCGCCGCCGAGCCAGGTGCTTGAGCCACTTGATCGGCAATGAACTCGTTGGCGGCGGCGAAGTCGCATTGGGCGAAGGGGAAGGGGAAGACCAGGCGGCGGACCTGGCGGCTGGGGAACAGGGCGGCGTCGCAGGCGTCGAGCACGGCGAACGTCGTCTCCTCGAACGGGCTGCCGTAGATTTGGCCGTGGCCGTAGGTGTTCTTGTTCGGGTCCAGGTTGTGCGCCCAGCGAAAGCTGTGGGTGTGGACGTCGAACACTTGCGCCGGCACAAAGGCGCCGAGTTCCTCGCGCCAGATGCGCGCGTCTAGGTCGGTAACCGTCACGGGGGATGTCATAGGCCCTCGCTCGTGGAGTGTGCGATGTCGACAATTGTACAGCACACTCATTAAATGTAGGAAGTCGACTTGACATCCCTCTAGCTGTATGGTAGCATCCGGTTTGCTGACTGAGTCAATGACCCGCTACCATCGAGAGGAAAAACGCTATGCCGCTCCAGTTCGAGCCGTTGAAGAACCGAGCCTTGCGCGACTCGATTGCGTCGGCCATCCGGAGCGCGATTGCCAGCGGCCAGTTGCGGCCGGGCGATCCCGTGCCAGAAGCCGTCATCGCCGAGCAGATGGGGGTCAGCCGCAGTCCGGTGCGCGAGGCGTTCCGCAAACTGGAGGAGCAGGGCCTGCTCATCAGCTATCCCCATCGGGGCACGTACGTGACCTCGTTCACGGAGAAGGACGCCCAGGAGATTTACCAACTGCGTATGGGGCTGGAGGGTCTCGCCATCCGCTGGGCTGTCGAGAGCGGACAGGTCGACGCCCTCGCCGCGCAGCTCCGCACCATCCTCGACCGCATAGCGCGCATCATCGGCACCGACCAGTTGACCGACATGGCCGACCTCGACTCCGAGTTCCACACTGCGATTGTCGAGGCGTCCGGCAACGCGCGTCTGCTCCAGATCTGGCGCGGTATGGATCCCTTCGTGTGGATGCTAGTCGGCCTGATCCGCCAGGAGGACGGGGGCGTGCCGGCGCGGCTGATTCCAGAGCACGAGGAGGTCATCGCCGCGCTAGCCTCGCACGACCCGCGCGTGGCCGAAGACGCCATCCACCACCACATCCGCCGCCGCCGTCACGTTGCCCTGCAAGCCTTCCACACCGAAGCCCAAGCCCCGGCTGCGCCTCCCGCCGCACCTGGCGAAGGCCCAACCGCGAGCCGCGATGGCCACAGCAACGGAGCCCACCCCGCGTAAGACTGCTAACTTTCATCGCCCTGCGCGCCGTGAGGGTCTCGTCCGCCGACCGGCCTGGGAAAGACAGGGGGCATTCCCCATTGCGCGCTTGGCGATAGGCTCTCTGTCACGCTGCGGCGTTCAGGCGGCAGTCCCGCATAGCGAACCGGAGGTTTGGCGAGAACTGGAGCGTGAACGCCCCAGCTTGGACTGTCATTCTCCGGGCTACCACAACCGTCTCCCCTCTTCATCTCCACGCCTTGCTCGCATCATCTGTAACGCCCCCTACGCAACACCTGGTGTCGCGGCAATTGTCTTGCTTATAGACATTCAGCGCTACAAATAGGTGTCGGCCACGAAAGACTTGTGCAGCGAGCCTCGTCAAAACCATTGTGATTACCATTATCCTGTCAGTCATCTGGTCACTCTTCACCCATGTCCTGGAACGCCTACCGGCGCTCGTCTATGCGGTCCTGGCGTTCGTCATTGGCAGCGTCACCCTGGCCTTCGCGGGCAACGTGCTGCCCGGCTTCCCCGCCCACGGTAGCCTGGGTTGGACTCTCCTGTCCCTTGCTACCCTGGCGGGCGCCGTGGTTGGCCAGCTCCCCGGCCGCAAGCGACACACCGAGTTCGCCCAGCGCCTGGGGCGGCGGCTGGCCCGCCTGTACCCGGGCGCCGCGCGTATGGACACCCCCGGCATCGTCTTCCTGGAAATCGACGGCCTAAGCGAGCCGCTGCTGCGCCGCGCCATCGCCGAGGGCCACATGCCCACCCTGGCCCGCTGGCTCAAGCGCGGCAGCCACCGCATCATCGGCTGGGAGACGGACTTCTCGTCGCAGACGGGCGCGATGCAGATGGGCATCCTGATGGGCGACAACCACGACATCCCGGCCTATCGGTGGTGGGACCGCCAGTTGGGACGGATGGTCTTGTTGGGGGACCCGCGCGACACCCAGCGCATCGAGGCCGAGCGCTCGACGGGCCACGGCCTACTGCGCGAGGGCGGCGCATCGCGCGGGAACATGTTCTCCGGCGACGCCGACGAGAGCATGCTGACCTACAGCACGCTGCTCGATAGCAGCCGCTCATCGGGGCCTGGGTTCTTCTCGCTGCTGACGCCCCTCATCGCCCTCCGCCTCACGTTCCGCTACTTTGGGGAGGTTGGGCGCGAGTGGTGGGAAGCATTCCAGCAGTGGCGGCGGCGCGACCGCTACACCGTCAGCGCCCGCAACCCGTTCTACGCCTTCTTCCGCGCCTTCATCGGGGCCGTCCTGCAAGACCTGACGACGCTGGCCGTCATGGCCGATATTCGGCGCGGCGTGCCGGCGGTCTACGCCTTGTACGCCGGCTATGACGACATCGCCCACTTTGCAGGCATGACGACGCCGGAGGCGTTCGCCTTGCTGCGCGAGACGGACCACGCCTTCGCCCGTATCGAGCGCGCCACCCGCCACGCCCGCCGTCCCTACCACCTCGTCGTCCTATCCGACCACGGGCAGAGCGAGGGGCCGACGTTCGCCAGCGCCTACGGCATCTCACTGGAGAAGCTGGTGCAGGGGCTTATCAAGGGCGACGAGAAGGTCTTCGCGGCTGTGGATACGGACGAGGCCTGGAACAACCTCAACCTGTTCCTGAGTGCGTCGGTGAGCGCCAACACGCGCACCGCCCGCGTCGTGCGGCGGGCGCTGCGCAGTCGCACGCGCGACGGCTGGGTCAATGTGCGGGCGCGCCGCGCGAAGGGCAAGGTCGAGGCGGAGCCAGCCCAACAAGCGAACCTAGCGGTGTTTGGGTCGGGCTGCGCCGGACTGATCTACTTCACCGAGGCCAAGGAGCGCCTGACGTACGAGCAGATCCAGGACCTCTACCCCGACCTGATTATCGGCCTGGTCAACCACCCCGGCCTTGGCTTTGTCGTCGTCAAGTCGGAAGAGCATGGCACGATGGCGATGGCCCCGACCGGCATCCACTACGTCGACCTGGGGGTTGTCGAGGGCAAGGATCCGCTGGCCCCGTATGGGCCGCGGGCGGCGGAGAAGGTGCGGCGCCAGAGCAGCTTCACCAACTGTCCGGACATCTTCGTCAACACCGCCTATGACCCGGCGACGCAGGAGTTGGCGGGCTTCGAGAACCAGTGCAGCCACCATGGCGGGCTGGGCGGGCCGCAGAACCAGGCCTTCATCCTCTACCCGACGACCCTGCCCTACGACGGCCAGCCCATTGTCGGGGCCGAGAGCGTCCACCGCCTGCTGTGCCGGGCGCGTCAGTTTGCCCAGTACGGCCCGGCGCCGGCCGAAACGCCCGTCGAGACAGGGTCAGGTGTCACGGTCGGTCCGGATCGACTCGGTCTGGCGGCGTACGAGGAACTGGAGATACAGGGGCAGCTTGCCGAGAACGTAGCTGGGTAGCGCCAGCCAGGCGCGCGCCGGAATCTCACGGCGGGCAAAGCGCGCCCAGGCCGCGAGGGTCGCGACGATCAGCAGGCCACCGCCGAGGCTCAACAGCAGCCAGGGCAACGGCGACAGGCCAAGCCACGCGGCCAGCAGCCCGACGCACCACCCTGCCCCCCACCCGATAATGAGTAACGAGAGCGGCGGCACGGCTAGCTCAAGCCCCAGGGCGAGCAGGTCGAGCCGCCGCTGTCGCCATGCCCCGCTAATGAGACGTGGAGCCTGGACCAGAGCGGTCTCGAGGTGGCCGTGCTCCCAGCGGGCGCGCTGCGCGCGGGCCGCCGAGGCACGAGCCGGTAGGCGGCTCGTGACGCGTGCCGCCGAGCAGAAACGCGGCGGGGATCCAGCCACGGCGAGGTCCACGGCGAGGCGCATGTCCTCGGCCGACTTGCCACTGGCCAGCGGCGCGACGCGCAGGATGGCCCAGGGAAAGGCCATGCCACTGCCCGTGAGCAGGCAAGGCAGGCCCAGGCGGTCGAGGCCCAGGGGGCGGACGAGATTCTTGACGGTGAAGGCCAGGAGCGAGACCAGCGCCGCCGGGTTGGGTCTGGCGGGCGGGGCCAGCAGGTAGGCGGCCTGGATGGGACGGCCCTCGGCGTACGCCAGACGCGCCAGCCGGTCCAGCGTGTCGGGCGCGACCTCACAGTCGGCGTCCAGCATGACCACGACATCGGGCGGGTCGCTCGCCAGGGTGCGCACGCCGTAGTCGAGCGCGTAGCCCTTGCCGAGGCGGGCGCGGTTGTGGCGCTCCACGACCTCCGCCCCGTGCGCACGGGCGACGGCAGCCGTCTCATCCTGACAATTGTCGGCGACGACGACCAGGCGGTCCAGCGGGCGCAACTGTAGGCCCACGCTCAGCAGGGTGGCGGCGATGCCGGGGGCCTCGTCGTGGGCGGGGATAAGAACGGCCAGGCGTGGGCAGGGCGGCAGGGCGGTCCAGTCCATACGGCGGGGCGGGAGGAGGGCCAGCAGGCACTCGACGCTGAAGACGAGCAGCGGGACCAGGATCGCCAGGGTAACGAGCCACAGGAGGCCGCTTAGGACCAGGCTCATCGCAGCGCGCCGGCCTGAAACAGGCCGAGCAAGGCCTCAGCGGAGCGGCGGGCGTCGAACTCGCCGCGGACCTTGTCGGCTCCAACCTGCCCCATCGCCTCAAGCTGCGCCACGGGGGCGTCCAGCGCCTCGCGCAGGGCAGCGGTCAGGGCCTCGACATCGCCGGGGGGGACAAGCCAGCCGTTGACGCCGGGCGTGACGAGTTCCGGAATACCGGCGATGGTCGTGCTGATGACGGGGCGACCGAGGGCCAGCGCCTCCGTCAGCACCGAGGGCAGGTTCTCGGCCAGGCTGGGCAGGACGAGGGCGCGGGCAGCGAGGACATGGGCGCGGACCTGGACGCCGCTGGCCCAGCCGACGAGCCGGACGCGGTCGGTCAGGCCAAGGCGCGCGACACGCTCAGCCAGGACGGCGCGAAGCGGGCCGTCCCCGACAATGACCACCTCGCAGGCTATGCCCCCCTGGGCGAGACGGTGGACGGCGTCGATGAGCAGGCATTGCCCCTTCTCGACACACAGCCGCCCGACACAGACCAGGCGCGGCGCGCTCGGGATGGGCGTGGCGGGCGCGCCCAGAAAGGCGTCGTCCAGCCCAGCGCGCACGACATGGATGCGGGACCAGTCACGCGGGTCGCACCAGCGGTACAACTGGCTACGCCCGTAGTGGCTGACACTCGTCACGAAGGCAGCGCGCGCGATCTTCACATTGAGGGCCAGCCAGGGGGCGCGGTCGAAGTCGTCCGGGCCGTGGGCGGTGAAACTGTAAGGCGGACCGCCCAGCGCATGACACAGCAAGGCGACCGCCGCCGGGTTGGTGGCGAAGTGCGCGTGGACGTGATCGACGCCCAGCGGGGCCAGCCAGCCGACCAACACGGCGGCCTCAGCCAGATAGGCTAGATACCGCGCCAGCCCGCGGTCGGAGCGGCGCCCCATGCGGCCGGCCAGGGCCAGAGCGTGGACAAAGGGGGCCGGCCGCTGCCACGCCACCTTTGCCAGCGCCACGAGCCACCCTCGCCAGCCGGCGTCGAAGATGACCCGCGTGCAGCGCTGTTCGGCCTGGTCGGCGAGATCGGTCAGGGTCTCAGCAGTGCGGCGAATCGAGAAGCGGTCGATGGTCACGCCCAGTGCTTCGAGGGCGGCAATCTCGCGTCGGATGAAGGTATGGCTGCCCTTCGGGTACTGGTTGACCAGGTAGGCGACGCGCACGGCGGGTTAGTCCTTGTCCTCGATGAGACGGGGCCGCGCGGCGCGGCGCGCGCGCAGGAAGTCGAGGCCGCCCTGGGCCTGCGGGAACTTGCCGAGAATACAGAAGGCAGCGTACAGGGCAGCGGTCCGCCAGTCCAGGCGACGCCGCTCGCGCAGGACGATACGCCCCAACAGCACCGGGTAGGCCAACAGCAGCAGGAGACTGCAGCCCCGCGTGGGATACGCGCCGACGCCAGCGGCCAGCGGTAAGGCCAGCCCCCAGCCGGTCACACTCAGGCTCTCCCGCAGCCAGTGATGCTCCGGCGCGAGGCCATAGCGCCACGCGCCCTCGGTGTAGCCATACCCCGTGCGGCGTGAGCGCCGCCACCACTGGCCAAAGTGGGTCATGGCAGCGTCGTGGCGGGTCATCTCGGCGTCGACGCGCCGGATCCGCCAGCCGAGGCGGCGCAGGCGCAGGCAGAGATCCGCCTCTTCGCCCGCGATGAGCGTGGGCTCAAAGCCGCCCACCTGCCGAAACGCGGCCACGCGCAGCAGGGCGTCGCCGCCGCAGGCCGCCACGTCGCCCAGTGGGCCATCCCAGTCGATGTCCGCTAGCCGATGGTAGACCGAGCGCTGCGGCGCGCGCTCGCGACGGCGGCCGCAGACGACGGCGAGGTGCGGGTCGGCGACCAATTCTTCAGCACCCCGCGTCAGCCAGCCATCGACCAACTCGCAGTCCCCATCGACCACCTGGACGAGGTCGATCTGCGGCCAGCGCCCGACAACGGCGGCGACGCCCGCATTCCGCGCGCGCCCCGCAGTGTAAGGAGCCTTATCGTCCAGCGTGACGACCGGCACGCCCAGCGCGGCCGCCCGCGTCGGGCTGCCGTCGGTGGAGACGGAGTCGACGTAGACCACTCGCTCGGCCTGCCGGCGCGCGGCGGCCAAGCTCAGCGCCAGGCGCGCACCCTCGTTACGCCCAATGACCACGACCGCGACCTGGCTCACCGCGCCTCCTTTGGCACGCGCAGTCGCACCTGGGCCGGGATGCCGACCGCCGTTGCGCCGGGCGGCACGTCGGCCAGGACGACGGCGTTGGCGCCAATCTGCGCGTCGTCGCCGATGGTCACCGCGCCCAGCAGCTTGGCGCCCGCGCCGACGTTGACGCGGCAGCCCAGGCGTGGAGCGTCGTAGGGTCGGTCGAGGGTGCGGTTGCCGAGGGTCACACCCTGGCGGATGATGCAGTCGTCGCCGATGACGGCGTCGCCGTGGACCACAATCGCGCCGCCGTGCTCGATGATGACGCGGCGGCCGAGGCGGGCCGAGTAGGGCAACTCAATGCCGTAGTGGTTGCGCACGTAGCGAAACAGCGCGTGGTAGAGCACGCTGAGGGGCGCGCGCAGCAGTTGGGAGCGGATGCCCATGCGCCACACCCCGAAACGATGCACCGCAACGGCGCGGAAGCCCGGCTTGGTCCAATCGCGTCCGTGGGCGACCCAGTCCTCCCGTATCTGCCGCCCCAGGTCTCTGAGTGTCACGGTCCAGGCTCCTTGAAACAACCTTTAGTCGAGATGGTCATAGCGTCCGGAAGTCAGGCGATGCTCGAACAGCCAGCGGCGGTTGGCCGGCGTGTCGAAGACCCAGCGCTGAATCAGCTCCGGCCACTTGACAGGGAGCTGGAGACGCTGCCATGTCGCCAGGGAGGCCGCCGACAGGGCGCGGTAGAGGACGGCATCACTCAGCACGCGCTCTATCGCCGCCGCCATCCCCAGCGCGTCGCCGGCCGGGAAGAGCACGGCATTCACCCCATCGGTCAGGCGTGCGACGAACATGGGGTGGTCAGAGGCGACGAGAGGCGTGCGCGCGCACAGGGCCTCGTAGATGGTGAACGGGAAGGCTTCGGAGTACTCGTGTCGGCTAGGAACCAGGACGACATCGGCCTGGCGCATACGCGGGATGATCTCGGCATTGGGGACCAGCCCCGCGAAGGCAACGCGGTCCGCGATACCGAGGGCGCGGGCTAACGTTCGCATGGCGTCGAGGTCCCCGGCGCCGACGACGCTCAATTGCACATCGCGCCCCCGCGCTACCAGCGCCGCCACGGCGCGCACGGCATCCCCCACGCCCTTGGCCTCCCCGACGGCCCCTACATAGAGCAGCGCCCAGGGGCGCTCCGACAGACAGAGGTCACGAACAGGCAACGCGTCGGGCGTCACCGTCGGAGGCACATCCCAGGGAATGATCTTGTCGGCCCACACGCCCATGTCGGCCAGGGCGCGCGAGGCGGGCAGATTGTGGTTGGCGACCCACGCGACCGACGGCTGATTGAGGGCCAACGCCAGCGCGCGGCGCTTCAGCCGTCGGCGCCAACCGCCGCCGACAAACGAGTCGGCTAGCACGGCCAGGGTCGGCAGACGGGTCAGGCCGCTCCAGAGGAGCAGGCGCACCAGCGGAACCTGGACGACGAGGTGGGTAGGGCGCTGCGCTCGCACCAGCCGCACGATGTCGCCGACCGGAAGCGCACGCCGTGGCCCGCCGCCGATGGCGCGCACGCCATCGGCCTGCGCCTCGTCATACCGTTTCCCGGTTACACACCCTATGACGGTCACGGCCTCGACGCGGCGGGCGAGGTCACGGATGTCCGCGAGGCTGTCGTCCTCGCCATAGTAATAGCCGCCCGCGCCGCGATCCAGACGGCCGACGGCAGCGCGATAGTCCAAGCCATAGTAGACGAATACCAGTCGCAGTGGGACGGTCATGGTCTGGTCGCTCACACCCCTGGCGGTCAATTATACGCGACTCGTCTCGAACATGACTGTGTCACCACCGGACGAGCGCCGCCCTCAGGGCCGCGATGTAGTGCGGCTGGGTATGGCGGGCCTGTACCCAGGCATAGCCGCGCTCGGCTTGCGCGGCCGCCAGCTTGGGTTGGCGCAGCAGCCCGACAATGGCCTCCCGCAGGGCCACTCGGTTGCCGGGCGGCACAGGGGTGATCCCGTCGGCCATCCAGTAGTCGACCAGGCCACGCGTGCGGGTGACGATCACCGGCCGCCGACAGGCCAATCCCTCGAGCACGGCCTGGACACCGGCGGCATAGCCGTTGTCGTGGAGCGAGACGATGACAAGGTCGGCGGCGTGATACAGCGCGCGCAAGTCCGGCCAACTGTGGTAGACGGGCGCGGCGGTCGTGACCTCGGCCCGTGGGACGGCGGTTCGCCGGGTGCGAGCCGCGCTCTGCGAGAAGCCGGTCATGTGTACATCAACGTCAAGCCCGGCGACGGCGTGGGCCAGGGTCGCATAGTCGCGTTGCTCACGCCCCGCACTGACCAGGAGCGGGCGGGGCTTAGGCTCAGGGGGGGCGCCTGGTGTGAAGAACGCGGTGTCGACAGGCTGCGGAAGCCAGGCGACGCGGCTGTTGGGCAGACCTAACCAGCCGCCCACAAACTCCAATTGGGGACGAGCGCAGGCCAGGAACAGGTCGACGCGGCGGCCGAGGCGGTAGAGTCTGAGCGCCAGCCGGGCGCGAGGGCGGTCAACATGATGGACAAACACGGCCACCCGTGGCCCCCCCCTCCGCCCGCCGCACAGCGCCGCTACAGGCACACCACTCTGTTCCCCCATGCAAAAGACGATATCTTGAGCCGAGAGCCGAGACACCAAGCGGCGAGCCAGCGCCCAATGCTGCGGAGCGCCGATGAGCCGCGCTCGGACGCGGTCCAGCGCCGTCGGCCGGTCGCCCTGCGGCTGGTGAATGACGGCGTCCACCTGGCGGGCAAACTCGACCAGGGCGAAGGCGGGGCGCACACCGGTGCGCACGTCCTGGTCCAGGACTGCGAGGTCGAGGGGGGTATCGAGGACGACGTGATGACGCATGGCGAGCCGTCGTGTACAAGGTTGGTGGTCTGGACCGCGTCGTGTATTGTACTCTAATAGGAGCGGAATTCGCTAAGCGGGTCATTGGCGTGTACAAAGCGTGGCGCGGCACAATTGAGCCAACTTGGCCGCAACTTTAGGAGGCGCTGCGGCGTTAAATAGTCAGTGCGGCTCGACTCGCAAGCAACTATGGACCGAGCCCCCGATAAATCGCGAACGTCCAACAATAGAGGCCAGGCATATGGAGTGGACAGGCGAGCGCTTTATTCCAGGTCAGGGCAGCGCGGAACTGGCCTACGAGCATTTCAGTCGCTACTTGTTTGCTCGTCGTCTCGCGGTCGGCCGACGCGTGCTCGATGTGGGGAGCGGTGAAGGGTACGGCGCGTTCCTCATGGCCCAGGTCGCCCAGTCGGTCGTGGGCTGCGACAACGCCGATGACGCGGTCGCTCACGCCCGACAACGCTATGTGCGGGCCAACCTGACGTTTGTTCAGGCCAGCGCGGCGGCTCTCCCCGCCGACCGCCCTGTCGGTCTGGTGACGTGCTTCGAGGTCATCGAGCATCTCACCGAAGCCGACCAGCACACGCTCCTCGCCAACATCAGTCAGGCGCTTGACGAAGACGGCATCTGCCTGGTCTCGACCCCCAACTTGCCGGTGTACCATGCCGCCGGTGGCCCCGGCTATGTAAACCCCTATCACCTGCGTGAGATGACCTTCGCGCAGTTCGATATTCTCCTCTCGCCATACTTCGACTCCATCGTCTGGTACGGTCAGCAACTTGCCGTGGGGAGTTACCTGAGCCGCATGGTCGGTGGGACCGAGATGACTACGGAGACAGACATCGTGCGGCTGGCAGGTAACGAACTGACACCCCGCCTCCCTCACAGCCTGGACGCGAAGTATTTCATCGCTGTGTGCGCCAAGTCGCGCGCGGCGCTCGACGCCGTCCCTCTCCTTCCCAATTTTGTTGTGCTGGACAGTGCGAGCAGCATCGAGACAGAGTGGCGGGCCGTGGGCCAGTGGGCCACCGCGCTGAAGGCGGAGTTGGAGACGGCGCGGGATCGACAGGCCACCACGGACAGTCAGCTGGCAGAAGCCCACCATCACCTCGACACGCTCCAGGCGCGCCTGAGCGAGGCGGAAACCCGACTGCCAGAGGCCCAGCAGATGGTCGCGACCCTGCAAGACCGTCTGACCGACACCGAGCAACGCTTGACGGAGCGTGAGCAAGCCATCCAGTCCCTCCAGGCGCAGCTGAGTGAGACAGAGCAGCGCATCGCCGAGCGCGAGCAGGTCGTCCAGTCCCTCCAGGCGCAACTGAGTAGGACGGAGAAGCGCCTCGTCGACAGCCAGCAGATGGTCCAGACACTGCAAAGTCGGCTGAGTGACGCCGACCGGCAGGCGGAAGCTGTCCGTGGTCAACTGGCCGACAAGGATCGCTCGATTGAGACGTTCAGCCTGGAATTGCATGAGGCAGCCGTGGAACTGAGTCACATCCACGCCTCTCGCTGGTGGCGGCTGGCGAGCGTCTACTGGCGGTGGCGCGCGCGGCTGCGGGGCGACCGCGCGGCGCCGGGCGCTACGGGGGGATCCCAGGGTCAAACGGCGGCCCTTGTGTCGGTCCCCTCGCTACCGGCCCCCACGGAGAACAGCGGCATCGCGGCGCGTGGGGCCGAGGTTATCCTGCCCCGCGGCACGGGTCCCGACGTCTTCTGCTTCCCCATCATCAACTGGGAGTTTCGCTTCCAACGTCCCCAACAACTCATGACGCAGTGGGCGCGTATCGGACGACGCATCTTTTACTTCCGCACCGAGATGGCCGGCTTGGCGCAGCGCGAGGTTATGTGCAACGCGCTGAGCGAGCGGATCTACGAATTGCGGTTGCCCGGCGACCAGCAGTTGGGCATCTACCGTGATGAGTTGACCGGCGTCAGCCTTGAACTCATGCGGCAGGCGCTCGACGAGTTCATCCGTCGCCAGGATATCGCCGAGGCAGTTTGCGTCGTCCAGTACCCCTTCTGGGAGCCACTGGCGCGCTATCTGCGCGAGCGCTATGGCTGGCAGGTCGTGTACGACTGCATGGACGAGCACGCCGGCTTCGGAACGCACGGGCCGACGACCCTGTCCACCGAGCAGCGCCTGCTGCGCGAGAGCGATCTCGTCGTCGTCAGCGCCCAGCGCCTGCGAGAGAAAGCGCAGTCGCTGACCGACCGCTGGGCGCTGATCCCGAACGCGGGCGATTATGACCACTTCAGCCGCCTGCCTGAGCGCAGCACAAGCCCCCTGGCCCACTTGCCGCGCCCGGTGATTGGTTACTATGGGGCCATTGCCGAGTGGTTCGACACCGAGGCGATACGCGCTGCGGCGGCAGCCCACCCCGACTGGACATTCGCGCTGATTGGGCACACCTTCGGGGCAGACCTGGGCGACCTGCCCACGCGCGCCAATGTGCGCCTGCTGGGAGAGAAGCCCTACGCGGACCTACCGGCCTACCTGACGGCCTTTGACGTATGCGTCATTCCCTTCCGGCGCACGCCTCTCACCGAGGCCACCAATCCCGTCAAGGTCTTCGAGTACCTGGCGGCCGGCAAGCCCGTCGTTGCCCAGGCCCTGCCCGAGCTGGAGTCGCTGTCCGACGTCATCTATCAGTACACTGAGCCAGAGGAGTTTGTCGCTCAACTAGAGCGGGCGCTCACCGATAGGAGCGCGGCAGCCGTCCAGGAGCGGCAGGCCATCGCCCGGCAGAATACCTGGCAGCAGCGCCGCGCGCTCCTGGATGACTATATTGGCGCTCTGTACGACAAAGTATCCATCGTCATCGTCTCGTACAACGGGTTGGAGCACACACGCGCCTGCCTGACCAGCATCCTCGACCACACCGAGTATCCCAACTACGAGATCATCGTGGTCGACAACGCTTCGGACGCGCCTGTCCAGGACTACCTGCGCGAATTAGCCGCCCGCGATGAGCGGGTCCATGTCATCTGCAATGGGTCTAACCTGGGCTTCGCCGTCGCCAATAATATCGGGCTGGCGCAGGCTCAGGGCGACTTCCTGGTACTGCTCAACAACGATACCGTCGTGCCGCCCGGCTGGCTCAGTCGGCTGCTGCGCTACGCGCGGCGGCGTGATGTGGGTCTCGTCGGTCCCGTCACCAACTGGACGGGCAATGAGGCGCGCATCGACGTCACCTACCAGGACGTGGCCGACATGCCCGCCTTCGCGCGGCGCTGGTGCGCTACACATATCGACCGCCACTTCGATATTCCGGTGTTGGCGATGTACTGCGTTGCCATGCGGCGCGAGATCTATGAACGAGTCGGTTCGCTTGACGACCGTTTCGGGCTGGGGATGTTTGAGGATGACGACTACGCCCACCGCGTGCGGGAGGCGGGTTACCGGGTCATCTGCACTGAGGATGTGTTTGTCCACCACGTGGGGCGGGCCGCCTTTAGCCGCCTGGATCAAGCAGAGTACGACACCCTGTTCGAACGCAACAAGCGCCTGTTCGAGGCCAAGTGGGGCCGCCCCTGGACCCCGCACACCTACCGCGCCTCTCTCGTCAGTGTCTAGTCCCTCAATTCCTACAGCATCTTCTGCTAGCTATTGCAATGCGTTGCTCGTTTATGGTATACTGAGGGTGTTCTCAATTACCTTTCGCAAGTGTGGGAGGTAGATATGTGGCGCATTCATGACCGTTTGACGCCTCGGCTGCGCTGTGCCTGGCAGCCGCTCGGCCTGCTGATGATTCTCACCGTGGTCGTCGCCGCTCTATATGTCGGTGGTCTCCACCCGCTGCTCCGACCCGGCGACGCGGCCGCCGCCGTTGCCGTGATTGACCCTTCGCTGCTACCCACACTAGATCCGGCCGACACTCAGATGAGCGTCGCGGAGCAGGCCGCTGGTGTCACCGGCATCGCCCAGGTGAATGTCAACTTGCGGCTCGGTCCGGGGGTCTACTACGCGGTGCGCCGCGTCCTGGCCGGGGGCGAGCGCGTTACGGTGCTGGGTAAGACCCCGGCCGGGGATTGGTACATGACGCGCAGCGTGGAGGGATTGCAGGGGTGGGTAGTGTCTACCTACGTCGCGCTGGTCGGGCCGGCTGTCAGCGCCGCGCCTGC
Source organism: uncultured Anaerolineales bacterium (assembly GCA_964557745.1). GTDB lineage: Bacteria > Chloroflexota > Anaerolineae > Epilineales > JAHCIE01 > JAHCIE01. The sequence goes on along the minus strand of CAZLBQ010000094.1, from coordinate 28 downwards.
CCCGGCCGCTCCCGCTGCCCCCGCGCCA
>CAZLBQ010000093.1:0-14997 GCA_964557745.1 uncultured Anaerolineales bacterium | reverse complement strand
CCTGCTTGCTCCCTACTACGGATAATCCTTCGTAAATAGCGGTGGCTGGTAAGTCAGGATCGGGTCTTGCCCACTCCTCAAGCTTGACGTTCCGCGGCTTGTCACGATTGAAAACACCTATCTCGATCTTTACATAAGTGTCCTGTATATCGTTCTGCTTGGTATTAGAAGCAGAACCTTCACGCGTTAGGTCAAAATTGGCGACCTGTGTTACACTCCCCAGTCTGTCCTTTGTTGCCGGAATCACATTCCAGTCGTCTGGGATTGTGAGGGAGAAACCGTACATCTGATCGATGTACTCCTTTGTCACCACCCGGGTTGTAGACTGAGGACTTGAGCGCTCGACACGAGTAAGAGAGGTATCTGCTGTGGTGGTAGCCGTGGCGACGAGCAGGGCGAACAGAACGACACACAGGACGCGAGACAGAGCCACCCATACGGAGATGCGAGACATAGTACCTCCTAGTCTCTTCCATTGGGGCATGATGCTCAACGGGTAAGGGGGATGCTACCATTATGGCATCGTTTTTTTTTTGTCAATGGGGTGGCGAGGTAGGTGGAGAAATCTTCACGAAGGCGGGGTATGTCAAAGGCGAGGTCAGTGATTGAACGCAGTGGGGTCAAAGGGTCTCTCCTCCTTCTGGCGGATACGCTATCGGCTTTAGGGTGGAAATGCGCCGTCGGGGAGGGTCAGAGGCGGGGGGAGCCGTTGACACGGCCTGGCAAGCTATGTTACAATGGAGGCAGAAGAGAAGTGGAGGTGAGGCGATGCTCTACGTTGTGAACCTGCGCGCGCCGCGTACACGTTGGATAGCCGTAGTGCGTCACGTCACCGTGTGAACTCGACGTTCGAGCGTGGGCGCGCGATCGGCCCACGCTTTCACATGGGGTGTAAGCCGTGGGCCGGCTGGCTCACGGCTTTTTGTTGCGCCCGGCGCGGGTCATGCCGGGCGGAGCGAGGCATCTGCTCTGCCAGCTTCTCCAGAGGAGACTCTTCGCTCCGCTCAGGGTGACAGTCGCTCGGTCATGCCGGGCGGAGTGAGGCATCTGCTCTGCTGGCGTTGGCGGAGGAGACCCCTCACTGGGTTCGGGGTGACAGTCGAGGAGTTTGAGCAGCGACGAGGACATTATGAACGACGTGAGAACAAGTATCTCCACCCGACATCTGTTGCTCCGCTATCTACGGCCACAAGGGCGGCGGGTCGCCTTGCTCGGCGCGCTCCTCCTGGCGACGACGGGGCTGCAACTGCTGAACCCGCAGATCGTGCGCGTCTTCATCGACACGGCGACAACCGGCGGCTCAGGCCAGACCCTGACGCTGGCGGCGCTCCTGTTTGTCGGCGTCGCCGTCGCGGGGCAGGTGCTCTCGGTGTGGATCACCTATCTGGGCGAGAACGTGGCCTGGGCGGCCACCAACCGGCTGCGCGAGGATCTGGCCGAGCACTGCCTGGGGCTGGACATGCCGTTCCACAACACGCGCACGGCGGTCGAGGTCATCGAGCGCCTCGACGGCGACATCAACGCCCTGTCGCAAGTCTTCTCCCAGTTCACCCTGCGCCTGGTGGGCAGTGGGCTGCTCCTGGTCGGGGTGCTGATCGTCGTGTTCCGCGAGGACACCCTCGTCGGACTGGCGCTGCTGGGGTTCGCCGTGGTCATCCTGCTGTTCCTCAACCGCAGCCGCGCCATCGCCGTCCCATACAATACCGCCGAGCGGCAGTCCGCCGCCGCCCTGTTTGGCTTCATCGAGGAACGGCTGGCAGGGCTGGAGGACCTGCGGCCCAATGGGGCCGGGGCCTACGTCATGCGCCGCTTCCACGAGCGCCTGCGCGACTACTTCGGCAAGGCGTGGCGGGCGTCGCGCTGGGGGACGTACCTGTGGAGCACGACGGCCCTGCTCTTTGGCGTGGGCTACGTGGGCGCGCTAGCGCTGGGCGGCTCGCTCTACCTGGGGGGGGCTATCACCATCGGCACCGTCTTTCTGTTTTACCAGTACACCCAGATGCTGCGGCAGCCACTGGAACAAATCGCGCAGCAGATGCGCGAGTTTCAACGGGCCGCGGCGGGACTGGGCCGCGTCCAGGAATTGCTGGCAATCCAGCCGGTCATTGTCGATGGCGAGGGCATCCCGCTGCCGGCGGGGCCGCTGGCTGTCGAGTTCGACCACGTCTGGTTTACCTATGACGCATCAGCAGATAGGGGCAGTGCATTCGCCGTCGAGGACGAAGTGGACTACACGCTGCGGGACATCACGCTGCGGCTGGAAGAAGGACGCGTGCTGGGACTGCTGGGCCGCACGGGCAGCGGGAAGACGACGATGACGCGGCTGCTCTTTCGGCTCTACGACATCACGCGCGGCGGCCTCAGGGTGGGGGACGTGGATGTGCGGGACGCGCGCCTGGCCGAGTTGCGGCAGCGCATTGGCCTGGTGACGCAGGAGGTCCAACTCTTCCAGGCCTCGGTGCGCGACAACCTGACCTTTTTCGACCCGGCCATCCCCGACGAGCGCATCCTCGCCGTCCTGGACAACCTGGGTCTTGGCGAGTGGTACGTAGGGCTGGCGGAGGGGTTGGACACCGAACTCAGCGCAGGCGGGGGCGGGCTGTCGGCGGGCCAGGCCCAACTGCTGGCCTTCGCCCGCGTCTTTCTGCGCGATCCGGGGCTGGTCATTCTGGACGAGGCGTCGTCACGCCTCGACCCGGCTACTGAGACGCTTATCGAGCGCGCCGTCGACAAACTGCTCCAGGGCCGCACGGCCATCATCATCGCCCATCGGCTCGGGACCGTCCAGCGCGCGGACGAGATTGTCATCCTCGACGGCGGGCAGGTCGTGGAGCACGGCCCACGGGCGTACCTGGCGGCGGACCCCGCGTCGCGCTTCGCTACGCTGCTGCGCACGGGACTGGAGGAGGTGCTGGCATGAAGGTCACGCAAGCCGCCTGGAAACTGGTCCTCTACCGGCCCTGGCTGTTCGCGGCCAGCTTCGGGCTGTGGGTACTATTCGAGATTCTGCCCCTCATCACGGGGCTGCTGGTGCGCGAGTTCTTCAACGCCCTGACGGGCGACGCGCCGGCCCGCTTCGACGTGTGGACGCTCGTCGGGCTGCTGGCGGCCACGCAGATTGGCCGCTCCGGCGTCTTCGCTCTGTGCATTACCCTGTGGACGGGCTACTGGAACATGATCGAGGGCTTGCTGCGGCGCAACCTGCTGGCCTGGCTCGTCCAGGGGCCGGGGGCGCGCGCGCTACTCGCCGCGCCGGGTGAGATCGTCAACCGCTTCCGCGACGATGTCTTCGAACTGGCCCTCTACCTGGACACCTGGCTTGACCTGAGCGGGGTGATGACGTTTACCCTCATCGCCCTGGTGGTGATGGCGCGCATCAGCCTGGTCATGACCCTGGCGGTGTTCTTGCCCCTGGCGGGTATCGTCCTCCTGACCAATGTCATGACCCAGCGCATCAAGAAGTACCGCGCCGACAGCCGCGAGGCGACGGGCCGCGTGACCAACTTCATCGGCGAGATGTTTGGGGCCATTCAGGCGGTGAAGGTCGCGTCGGGGGAGACGCGTGTTATCGGCCACCTGCAGGCGCTCAACGAGCGCCGCCGTGCAGCCACGGTTAAGGATCGCCTGTTTACCGAGGGGCTGGCGTCGATCAACACCAACGCCGTCAACCTGGGCATCGGCCTGATCCTGCTCATCACCGCGCAGCGGGGCGGCCTGACCGTGGGCGACTTCACGCTGTTCGTGAGCTACCTGGGGACGGTCGCGGCCTTCCCCAACTGGCTAGGGCGCATGCTGGCGCGCCACAAGCAAGCGGGCGTTTCGCTGGATCGTATGAATGAGCTGCTGGCGGATGCGCCAGAGGGCGCCCTGGTCGAGCACCACCCGCTGTACCTGCGCGGCCCGCTGCCGTACGTGCCCTACGCGGCCAAGCAGAACGGCGACCGCCTCGACACGCTGCGGGTGCGGAACCTGACGTATCTCTACCCCGACACGGGACGTGGCGTCGCGGGCGTCGATCTGACGCTGGAGCGCGGCTCGTTTACCGTCATCACGGGGCGCATTGGGTCGGGTAAGACAACGCTGCTGCGGGCGCTGCTGGGCGTCCTGCCGCGCCAGCGTGGTGACATCACGTGGAACGCGACGCGCGTTGCCGACCCGACGACGGTGCTGACGCCGCCGCGCGTGGCCTACACGCCTCAGGCGCCGCGTCTGTTTAGCGAGACGCTGCGCGACAACATTCTGCTGGGGTTGCCGGAGGCCGAGGTGGACCTGGCGGGGGCGCTGTCCCACGCCGTGCTGGAGGCGGATGTGGCAGCCATGCCGAGTGGGTTGAGCACACCGGTCGGGCCACGCGGCGTGCGGCTGTCGGGCGGCCAGATGCAGCGCACGGCTGCCGCGCGGATGTTCGTCCGCGACGCCGAGTTGCTGGTCTTCGATGACCTGTCGAGCGCGCTGGATGTCGAGACCGAGCGGCAGTTGTGGGCGCGGTTGGCGGGGGACGCGGCGGACGATGGCCGGGCGGCGGTCAACGGTCAGCCGTTGGGATCGACGTGCCTGGTCGTCTCGCACCGGCGGGCGGCGCTGCGGCGGGCCGACCATATCGTGGTGCTGAAGGAGGGGCGCGTCGAGGCCGAGGGGACGCTGGACGAGTTGCTGCGCACGAGCGCCGAGATGCGGCGGCTGTGGGCGGGCGAAGAGGGGAATAGCTAGTCGGACCCAGTGTGGAGCTTTAATTGGTCGACACGTTGGCGCAGCCAGACGTTCACCAGGGTTTCCAGGGTGATATGGCGTTCCTGAGCGACCCGCCGCAGGTCTGCGAGGAGTTCCGGTTCTATGTCGACGTGACTCTGGCGCGCCGCTGGGTCGAAAACCATATCGACTTCGTAGGTCTGCGAATCGTAGTCGCCCAAGCTATGGGTGTCCCAGAACTCGGCCATCTCTTCCAGCGTATGGGACTGCGAAATGTTAGTGACCTTTTCGTCGGCCATACTGGCGTTGCTCCTTGCCATCCATGTCTCTAGCGCTGACGATGAGAGCAATCCTCTGCTATTTCAGCAGAAAGAAGACGATGAGGTAGCGTCCGGCATAGGTCTGACCGTAGGCGGCATACAAGTCTTCGCCTTCGCGGTGTCCGTTCTCCACGAAGCGGACATAGGGGTTATCAAACAAGACCTCTTCGACCTCATAGGCATAGACATGATGCTTGTCCAGCAGCTTGTTCTCGATCTCAGGTTGCAAGACGACCTGCTGCACGCGCATGTCTAACCCCCTCCCCGAATCATACACAACTGGGTCGGGGTGTCAAACAGGGCAGCGACGGGCATATGGTGGACATAACTTTCTAGTCTCTCTATGAACAGGTAGGCTTCACAACGCTGTACGGCTACCACTATCGGGAGTCGACCGCGCGTTGACAAAGCCCTCGCTCCCTGGTACAATCCTGTCTAGACCAGTTGGGAGTGGGAGTTTAATATGATTGATAAGACTGCCGACACGCCGATCTATTGGCAGGTCAAGGAGTCTATCCGCGAGAAGATCGAGGCGGGCCTGTGGACGCCCGGTACGCTCATTCCCTCCGAGCGTGAGTTCTGTGAGCAGTTTCACATTAGTCGCATGACGGTTCGTCAGGCGCTCGGGGAGTTGGTGAGCGAAGGGCTGGTGGTGCGCGAGAAGGGCAAGGGCACGTTCGTCGCCCAGCCGCGCCTGCGCCAGCGGCTCACGCGGTTGACGGGCTTCAGCGAGGACATGCAGGCGCGGGGCAAGCAGCCGGGCGCGGTCGTCCTGCGGCTCGAAGCAGCGCCCGCCAAGCCGGCCGTCGCTCGGGCGCTGGGCATCTTGCCCCAGGAGGAGGTGGTCGTCGTCGAGCGGCTGCGCCTGGCCGATGGCGAGCCTGTGGCGATTGAGACAAGCCACCTCCGCTTCGAGGGGATGCGGGACCTGCTGGCGCAGCCGTTGACCGCCTCGCTCTACCGGCTGCTGGCCGACCACTTCGGAGTGACCCCCCTCCGCGCTGAGCAGGAGATCGAGGCCGCGCGGGCGACGGCCCGCGAAGAGGAACTACTGTGCCTCGAACGCGGCGCGCCGGTTCTCCGCAACCGCCGTACCACCTACGACGCCCAGGGTTGCCCCTTCGAGTACGCTGAGTCAGCGTATCGTGGCGACCGCTACACCTTCTTCGCCGAGTTATCCCATGTCTAAAACCCAGTTGGGCGACCTGACGCTGGAACAGAAGGTCGGCCAGGTCATCATGGGCGGCTTCTTAGATGCCTGGCCGGACGAGGCTACCCTCCAGGCGGTGCGTGACGGCAGTCTGGGCAACATCATCCTTTTCGCCCGCAACTGTCCCTCGCCCGAGCATGTCGCCCGCCTCACAGGCGCGCTCCAGGACGCCGCGTCGCTACCGCTGCTTGTCGCCGCCGACCAGGAGGGTGGTTCGGTGACGCGGTTGCTCCCGCCCGCGACGGTGATGCCCGGGGCGATGGCCCTGGCTGCGACGGACGACCTGGCGCTGGCCGAGCGGGTGGCGGGCGTGATGGCCGACGAGATGCGGGCCGTCGGCGTCAACGTCGCCCTGGCGCCCGTCGCCGATGTCAACGCCAATCCGGCCAACCCGGTCATTGGGGCGCGGGCGTTTGGCGAGGACCCGGCCCAGGTCAGCCGCTTTGTCGAGGCGACGGTGCGCGGTCTGCAAGGGGGCGGGGTGGCGGCGTGCGCCAAGCACTTCCCCGGCCACGGCGACACCGCCGTCGACTCGCACCACGACCTGCCGCGCATTGCCAAGACGCTGGACGAGCTGGAGCAGGTCGAGCTCGTTCCGTTCCGCGCTGCCATTGCGGCCGACGTGGACGTGGTGATGACCAGCCACATCCTTTTCCCCGCCCTGGACGCGGCTCACCCCTCGACCCTGAGCTACCCCATTCTCACGGGCCTGCTGCGCGAGCGGCTGGGGTTCGATGGGGTGATCATGACCGACTCGATGGAGATGCAGGGCATCCTGGTCGGGCGGACGACGCCCCAGGCGTGCCTGGCGGCGTTCCTGGCCGGGGCCGACCTCGTCTGCCCGTCGCACTACCGCGCCGACCAAGCCGGGGCATTCCGCTTGATCCTCGAAGCCGTCCACGACGGGACGATCTCCGAGGCGCGGCTGGACGCGTCGGTGGCGCGTATCCTGCGGCTCAAGCGGCGGCTGGCAGGCGCCAGCGCTGCGGCGGGCGACGGGGACGCGCTGGCGAGCGTAGGCAGTGCGGCGCACCTGGCGCTGGCGCAAGAGGTGGCCGACCGCGCCGTCACCCTGGTGCGCGACGAGCAGGGCTGGGCGCCACTGCTGAGTGGCACTGTCGCGGTCATTGAGTTCGGGCAGTCGCGCTTCACACCGGCTGAGGAAGCCCTGGTGGGTGGCTCGGCGCTGGCAGGCGCGCTGGCGCAGTACCGAGCGGTCCAGGCGCTGAGCCTGGACGCCGAGCCGACGGCAGAGGACGCCGTGCGGGCCAACGCGCTGGCGCAGGCGGCCGAGGTGGTGGTGGTCGGAACACGGGCGGCGCCCCTCTATCCCCGTCAGGCCGAGGTGACGCGGGACCTGCTCGCGCTGGGCAAGCCCACGGTGGTCGTTGCCCTGCGTGCGCCGTACGACCTGCTGGCCTTTCCCGCCGCGCCGGCCTACGTCGCCGCCTATGGCGACACCGCGACGCCGGTCGCCGCGGCGGCCAAGCTCCTCGTCGGGAGGCTCGCGCCCCAGGGGACGCTGCCCGTCAGCCTGCCGGGCCTGTACCCGCGCGGGTATGGGTTGCGCAGGATCGGCTAGCAGGCGTTGCGTATGCCTCACATATCACACGCGCGGGTACGAACCGGACTGGACGTCCTACTCGCGGCCCGATTGGACCTCGTGCGAGGGTCGCGCGTCGGTCTCATCACCAACCCGACCGGCATCACGGCGGATGTGACAGTCAACGTCGACGCGCTGCTGGCCCACAGTGTCCATCTCGCCGCGCTGTTTGGGCCGGAGCACGGCTTCTATAGCCGCGTCGAGGATGGGCTAGGGGTGACGGGCGAGACGCACGCGCGGACAGGGCTGCCCATCCACAGCCTGTACGGCCCCGACCGCCGACCGACCGCCGACATGCTGCGCGGGGTGGACGTCTTACTGTTCGACATCCAGGATGTCGGCGTGCGCTTCTACACCTATGTTTGGACGATGGCCCTGTGCATGCAGGCCGCCGCCGAGCGCGGCATCCCCTTCATCGTCCTGGACCGCCCCAACCCGATCACGGGCCACATTCTGGAAGGCCCGCTCCTCGCGCCCGACTGCGCCTCGTTTGTCGGGCTGTACCCCGTCTTGCTGCGCCACGGCCTGACCATCGGCGAGATGGCGCGGCTGCTCAACGCGGAGTTCGGGCTGGGCGCCGACCTGACGGTGGTCCCGCTGGACGGCTGGCGGCGCGACATGTGGTTTGCCGACACAGGTCTGCCGTGGGTCGCGCCGTCGCCCAACATCCCCTCGCTCACGACGACGGTGGTCTATCCGGGGATGTGCCTGGTCGAGGGGACCAACCTGTCCGAGGGGCGCGGCACGACGAAGCCCTTTGAACTCATCGGCGCGCCGTGGCTCGACGGCGAGGTGCTGGCCGACCGGCTCAATGGGCTGGACCTGCCCGGCGTCCGGTTTCGGTCCGTCATGTTTGTCCCGACCTTCAGTAAGTACGCGGGGGAGATGTGCCGCGGCGTCCAGCCCCATGTGCTCGACCTCACGCGGTGCCGTCCCGTGGCGATGACGCTGCACCTCATCTCGGAGGCGCGGCGTCTGCACCGGCACGAGTTTGGCTGGTGGCCGACCTTCCCCGAAGGGGACCGCCCGTTTGACCGGCTGGTTGGCCGGGCCGACGTGCGCGTGCAGATCGAGGCGGGCGTGCCCGTTGCGGATATCGTCGCCGCCTGGGACGACGACCGGCGAGCCTGGGCGAAGCTGTGTGAGACCTATCGGCTCTACGCAGGGGCCGACGGGTCTGGTGAGGAGGCGCGATGACCCTAACCGATGCCATTGCGTTGCGCCCGCTCCAGCGCTCGGATACGGCGGCGCTGGTCAGGTTGTGGAATACGGCCTTCGCGCCGCCGTTCCGCATCGACGAGGCGGTCTGGGAGCACTGCACGTGGCGGGCGCCGGGCTTCCTGGCCGACGACGCCGCGGTCGCCTGGGCCGATGGCACGCCCGTCGGGCTGGCCGTCACTAAGCTGTGGCGGCTAGAGCCAACGCCCGGCATGAGCCACGACATGGGCCACCTGAGCGCGTTGGCCGTCCACCCCGACTACCGCCGCCAGGGGCTGGGGGGCCGCCTGCTGCGCTGGGCCGAGACGCGGCTGAAGGACCAGGGAGCGCAGTGCGTCCTGCTGGGGCGGGAAATTCAGCCCTTCTTCTGCGGCGTCCCTGACCTGACCCACGCGCTGCCCTTTTTCACGGCGCACGGCTATGCCGTGTCTGGGATGGTCTACGATACGATGCGTGATCTGGCGGGCTACACGCCCCACCCCGACGCTGTGGCGACGCGGGCGCGGTTCGGCGAGCGGCTCGACCTGCGCCCGGCCACGGCGGTCGATGTGCCCGACGTGACGGGCTTCATGGATCTGACGTTCCCCGGCCGCTGGAGTTTCGAGATCGGCCACTTCCTGGCTCAGGGCGGCCCTCCGGAAGACATCGCCCTGCTGCGGCTGGATGGCGAGGTGCAGGGGTTCGCCCATCTCCACTCGCCGGGCACGACCCACCTGGCCTATGGGACGAACTGGCGGCTGGCGTTGACGCCGCCGGCCGGCGGGCTAGGACCGATTGGCGTCAGCCGCGCCGTGCGCGGCGAGGGGTTAGGGTTGGCTCTGCTGGACGCCGGGCTGCAAATTCTGGCCGAGCGGGGGACGCGGGGCTGCGTCATCGACTGGACGACGCTGGTCGACTTCTATGGCAAGGTGGGCTTTCAGCCGTGGCTGACGTACCACCAGGCGGCGCGCGACTTATGAGCCTCGTGATGGGTTTCGACGCGGGGGGCAGCGGGGTGACGGCGCTGCTGGCCGATGGCGTGGGGGCGACGCTGGGCCAGGGGCGGGGCGGCCCAGCCAACCCGCGCGCCGTGCCGTGGCCCGCCGTCGAGAGTGCCCTGTTCCAGGCCGGGCAGGCCGCGTTTGCGTCCGCCGGGCTACCCGGGCAGGTAGTCGATGTGGCCGTCGTGGGTATGGCCGGCGCGACGACGACGACGCTGCAAGGGCAGTACGCGGAGCAACTGGCGGCGGCCGGGCTGGCGCGGCGGGTGCGCGTGGTTGAGGATGCGCGTATCGCGCTGGCTGGCGCGACGGAGAGCGGCGAGGGGGTCATTCTCATCTCGGGCACGGGCGTTAATGCCTTTGGCGCGGTCGGGGGGCGGACGGCCCGGGCCAGCGGCTGGGGCTACCTCGTCGGCGACGAGGGCAGCGGCTTCGACATTGGCCGCCGCGCGCTCCAGGCCGTGCTGTGGGCCTACGACGGGCGCGGCCCGGCGACGGCCCTCACCGACGCGCTGCTCGAAGCGTGGGGCGTCGCCCAGCCTGAAGACTTGCTCGACCAGGTCTACGTCATCCCCATCCCCCGCGACAAGATCGCGGCCCTCGCCCCGGTCGTGGCTCAGACGGCGCGGGCCGGTGACGCCGTTGCGCGAGAGGTCTACGCCGAGGCCGGGCGCCAGTTGGCGCTGGCCGTAGCGGCGGTGGTGCGGCGGCTGCAAGTGGACCCAGCCGAGACGACGGTGGCGCTCGTCGGGGGCGTCTTCCAGGCTGAGGGGCTGGTCCTCGACCCGCTGCGGGAGACGCTGGCCGCCGAGTTGGGGGCTGCGCCGGTTCTGACCCGTCCGCTCTACCCACCTGCCTATGGGGCCGTCCGCCTGGCGCTCGCTGGCCTGGATGGCCCAACCTGACGCTCAGCGGATGCAAGGAATTCAGCACAGAGGGCGCAAAGAGCGCTGAGCTATTGACGATTGACGATTGACGATTGACGATTGATGCTGTGTCCTCTGCGGTAAGAAATGGGGTAGTGGTGGGTAAACAGTACGCATTACCCGTTCAGGCGGCTGACCAGTTCGCGGTTGTCGATGGCGTTATGGCGGAGGCAGAGGGCAGCATCTACACGGCGGCGGTTCTGCTGGTGGCGCAGCAGGGGCGGACGGTGTTCGAGCGCGCGTGGGGTTGGCTCGACCCGGAGACGCGGCGGCATCCCACGCAGCGCGACAGCCTGTTTGACCTGGCGTCGGTGACGAAGCTCTACACCGTGACGCTCTTCATGACGCTCGTTGAGGCGGGGCAGGTCGGGCTGGACCAGCCGGTGGTCGAGGTCGTCCCCGAGTTCCGTGGCCGCCGCCCCATCGGCCGCTTCGAGCACCCCCTGACGGGAGAGATCGAGGGCCTGGGCGACGAGGGCGAGACGGTCGATGTCGGTGGGGTCACGTTTCGTCATCTGCTGACCCACACCAGTGGGCTGCCCGCCTGGCTGCCGCTGTATCGCCTGCCCGACCGCGACGCGGCGCGGCGCGCCGTCCTGACCACCGACTTCGCCTATCCCACCGGCCAACGCCTCGTCTACAGTGACCTGGGGCTGATCCTGCTGAAGGAGGCCATCGAGCGCCTGACGTCGGCGCCCCTCAACGTTGCTCTGCGCCAGCGTGTCCTCGACCCACTCGGCCTGCGCGAGACAGGGTTCAACCCGCCGCCCGACCTCTGGCCGCGCGTCGCGCCCACGGAGGTCTGCCGCTGGCGGCAGCGGCGGCTGGTGGGGGAGGTCCACGACGAGAACGCGGGCCGCCTGGGCGGCGTCAGCGGACACGCGGGCCTCTTCGCCCCGGCCCGCGAGGTCGCCGTCCTCGGCCAGTTGTACCTGAACGGCGGCGTGTACCAGGGCACGCGCTTGCTCTCCCCGGCAACGGTCACGGCGATGACCGGCCCGCAGGCGGAGCATGAGGGCGACCGCCGGGGCCTGGGCTGGATGGTCCAGGGTGCAGGCCAGTGGCTGCGGCCCGGGTTGTCGGAGCGCGCCTTCGGCCACACCGGGTTCACCGGCACGTCGTTGTGGGTCGATCCGGCGCGGGATCTCGTGGTCGTCCTGCTCACCAACCGCGTCTATTTTGGCCGCGACCCTGAAGGCATCACGGAGCTGCGGCGGCGTGTCCACGTGGCGCTCGCCGAGGCTCTGGGGAGATAACATGATCGTCATTGGGCTGATTTCGGGCACGTCGGCGGACGGGATCGACGCGGCGTGTGTCGAGGTGACTGGCGCGCCGCCGTCAGTTCAGGCGCGTCTGCTCGCCTTCACGACCTTGCCCTGGTCGGACGAGACGCGGCAGGCCATCTTCGCGGCCTTTCGGCCCGAGTCGAGCAGCGTCGACCGCCTGTGCGCGCTGGATTTCGTGGTCGCCGAGCGGTTCGCCGAAGCCGCGCGCGCAGCCGCCGAGAAGGCGGGATTGAGCCTGGACCAGGTGGACCTCATTGGCTCGCACGGCCAGACGGTCTGGCACGCCGTGCAGCCCGAAGACCCCGTCAAGTCGACGCTCCAGATTGGGCAACCGGCCGTCATCGCCGAGCGAACGGGGGTGACGGTCGTGGCGGACCTGCGGGCGCGGGACGTCGCAGCGGGCGGGCAGGGCGCCCCTCTCGTTGGCTACACCGACTACCTGCTCCTTCGCCACCCCGAGCGGACGCGGGCGGTGCAGAATATCGGCGGCATCGCCAACGTGACGGTGCTGCCGGTCGGGGGCGGTCCGGAAAGCGTGTTCGCCTTCGACACGGGGCCGGGCAACATGCTCATCGACGACGCTACGGTGCGGGCCACGGACGGCGCGCTGGCCTTCGACCGTGACGGTCTCCTCGGCGCGCAGGGCCAGCCCGACGATGGCTTGGTCGCCGACCTTATGACCCACTCGTATTTCGCCCTGCCTATCCCCAAGACGACGGGCCGTGAGCAGTTTGGCCGCCAGTTTGGCGAGACCCTGTGGGCGCGGGGTCAGGCGCGGGGGCTGTCGGCCAACGACATCATCGCCACCGCCACTCAGTTCACGGCTGTCTCCATTGCTGACCAGTACGCCCGCTTCGTCGGGGCGGTGGATGAGGTGTTTGTCGGCGGCGGCGGGGCAGACAACCCGACCTTGATGCGGATGCTCCAGGCGGCGCTGCCCGACGCGCGCGTGCTGCGGACGGATGACATCGGCATGCCCGCCGATGCCAAGGAGGCCATCGCCTTCGCCGTGCTGGCCTACGAGACGGTCCACGCTCGCCCCGGCAACCTGCCCAGCGTCACCGGCGCGCGCGGTCCGCGTGTCCTGGGGGCCATCACGCCGAGCGATAACTTCGCCGCCTTGATGCGTCGCGTTTATGGGGGCCCCGGAGATAGACAGAATAAATAGAATTGACAAAATAAATGGGATATTCTGTAAATTCTGTTCATTCCGTCAAAAAGGAGTTTGAGTGGAGAACCTGGCTCAACTGGCGACGGAGAGCGTCAACCCCGCGACGGCCGCTATCGACACGCTGCCGACGCTGGACATCGTGCGGCTGATCAACGAGGAGGACGCGGGCGTCCACGCAGCCGTGCGCGCCGAACTGCCGCGCATCGCCCAGGCGGTGGACATCGTCGCCGACCGGCTGGCGCGGGGCGGGCGCTTGATCTATGTCGGGGCGGGGACGAGTGGCCGCCTGGCCGCCATCGACGCCGCCGAGTGTGGACCGACCTACAGCGCGCCGCCAGAGCAGGTCACGGCGCTGCTGGCCGGGGGCGAGCGCGCCATGCTCCACGCGACCGAGGGCGCGGAGGACGACGCCGCGGCGGGGGCGCGGGCCGTCGACGAGATGAACGTGGGGCCGGACGACGTGGTGTGCGGGGTGGCGGCCAGCGGGCGGACGCCCTATGTGCTGGGCGCGCTAGGGGAAGCGCGGCGGCGGGGAGCGGCGACGCTCGGCGTCGTCAACAACGCGCCGACGCCCATCCACCAGGCCGCCGATGTCGTCATCGCGCCGGTCACGGGGCCAGAGGTCATCACCGGCTCAACGCGCATGAAGGCCGGCACGGCGCAGAAGATGGTCCTGAACATGCTGACGACGGCGACGTTCATCAAGCTCGGCAAGGTGTACGGCAATCTAATGGTGGACGTGGTGGCGGGCAACGCCAAGCTGCGCGACCGGGCGCGGCGCATCCTGGAGCGGGCGGCGGGGGTGGACGCGGCGACGGCGGCCCAGGCGCTGGCCGACGCCGACGATAACCTGAAGGTCGCCATCGTCGCGTTGCGCGCCCAGCTAGCGCCGGACGAGGCGCGGCGGCGGCTCGACGCAGCGGGGGGCCGGGTGCGCCAGGCTATCGAAGGCCCATGACGGCCGACACGTTCACCTTTCTGACCTACAACATCAAGGCCGGCCAGTACCACCGCGATGGCCTGGAGGCCGTGGCGCGGGTCATCGAGGGTCTTGCGCCAGACGTGGTCGCCTTGCAGGAAGTGGACTGCGTGGCCCAGCGGACCGGGCGAGTAGACCAGGCGGTCTGGCTGAGTGAGCGGCTGGGGTTACACAACGTTTTTGGGCCGTCCTTCACGTTCCCACGGACCGGCGGGCAGTACGGCAACGCGCTCCTGTCGCGCTGGCCGGTCGAGACGAGCCACGTCTTCCCGCTGCCCCAGCCTCCACGGCGCACGAGCGTCTGGTTCCGCTGGCTGGGGCCTGTGCGCGGCTCGCCGACGGCGTGGCGCTGGCTTAACAGGCTGCGCCTCGCTCCTCTCATCCGCCAGGTGTACTGGCTGGCCGAGCCGCGCTCCGTCCTGGCGACGCGGCTGCGCGTCCCGTTCGGCCCGTTGCCCGTCCTCGTCACGCACTTCGGCTTGCAGGCGGAGGAGCGGCTGGCGCAGGCGGGCGCACTGTTGCAGATTATACAAGAGTGGGCGCCGCGTGGGCCCCTCGTCGTCGCGGGCGACTTCAACGCCGGGCCCGATAGTCACGAAATGGCACGGCTGCGTG